>CAINVP010000119.1 GCA_903854185.1 uncultured Actinomycetes bacterium | reverse complement strand
CAGACTAATTTCTTACTCTTCGTGAGTGAGACATTGGCGCAGGTGTAACTCTTCAATCCAATCAGCTTCTTGGCGCCTTCGCTCTTGCAGACTCCACCGGCCTTAGCAGAGGAAGTAGAGGAAGTAGAGGAAGTAGAGGAAGTAGAGGAAGTAGAGGAAGTAGAGGAAGTAGAGGAAGTAGAGGAAGTAGAGGAAGTAGAGGAAGCAGAGGCAGCGGCGTGCGCTGAAGTACTCACGGATAAACCCGAGAGAGCTCCCACGCCAATCAACACGGAGAGTGTGGTCGCGGTGAAGCGATGAGGTGGCCGTGCCGCCTTCGCGGAGTCACGGATTTTGGTGCCGTTCGAAAATGTATTCACGCGTAAAGCCTAGGAGGTGCGCCGTTGGGCGAGGAGTCAATCGAGTCATAATCGCGGTAGGAATTGCCTGAGAATCTCCTTTGCAACTGCCGTTACTCTTAGCCTATGGCAGCTTCGCACTCAAAGGTCCTCGCATCCCTCCCAGTAGGAGAGCGCGTGGGCATTGCATTCTCCGGTGGACTCGACACCTCATGCGCCGTTGCGTGGATGCGCGAAAAGGGTGCAATCCCGTTCACCTACACCGCCGATCTTGGTCAGTATGACGAGCCAGATATTGACTCAGTTCCAGATCGCGCGAAGGCGTACGGTGCTGAAGGCGCTCGCCTCGTTGATTGTAAGACCGCTCTGGTCGAAGAGGGCCTTGCCGCCATTGCTTGCGGCGCTTTCCATATTCGTTCAGGCGGAAAGCAGTACTTCAATACCACTCCACTCGGGCGTGCAGTGACTGGAACACTCCTCGTTCGCGCGATGCTTCAGGATGGCGTCTCAATCTGGGGCGATGGTTCGACTTATAAAGGCAATGACATCGAACGTTTCTATCGCTATGGACTACTGGCAAATCCAAAACTTCGCATTTACAAGCCTTGGCTCGATACTGATTTTGTTACTGAACTTGGTGGACGTAAAGAGATGTCTGAGTGGCTCGTTGCTCACAACTTGCCCTATCGCGACTCGGTAGAGAAGGCTTATTCAACAGATGCAAATATTCTGGGAGCGACCCATGAAGCGAAGAGCTTAGAAGAGCTAGATACATCAATTGAAATTGTTCAACCAATTATGGGCGTCAAGTTCTGGGACCCATCAGTTGAAATCGCATCCGAAGATGTCCGTATTGAATTTGTCCAAGGCCGACCGGTAGCAATCAACGGAGAGCTCTTCACAGATGTTGTGGCGCTCTTTGACACCGCAAATAAAGTTGGCGGACGTCATGGCCTTGGCATGGCAGATCAAATCGAGAACCGCATCATTGAAGCGAAATCGCGCGGAATTTATGAAGCCCCAGGAATGGCCCTGCTCTTTATCGCTTACGAGCGGTTAATCAGCGCCATTCACAATGAAGATACCATCGCTAATTACCATGCGGAGGGTCGCCGCCTTGGTCGTCTCCTCTATGAAGGTCGCTGGTTTGACCCCCAAGCGTTGATGCTCCGCGAGTCACTCACGCGTTGGGTGGCATCTGCGGTAACTGGCGAAGTGACAATTCGACTCCGCCGAGGTGATGATTATTCAATTATTAATACAACTGGTCCAGCGCTGAGCTATCACCCTGAAAAACTCTCAATGGAGCGCACAGAAGATGCGGCATTTGGGCCAACAGATCGCATCGGCCAACTCACTATGCGTAACCTCGATATCGCAGATACTCGTTCGAAGTTGGAGATGTACTCACAACAGGGTCAACTCACCGGTGACGGACAATTTAAATTAATTGGTGAACTCGAGTAAGAAATAATCTTAGGCATAAACTCGCCGAGTTAGCTTTCCCCGTTCACCCTCTGATTTTACGTGGAGAGTTAATTACTCAGCTTTCTTAAGAACAAGTGATACCGAGTTGATGCAATAACGTTGATCGGTAGGTGTCTCGTAACCTTCACCTTCGAAGACGTGCCCTAGATGAGAACCGCAATTTGCACAGCGGACCTCAGTGCGAATACGTGGGGCGAGTGAGCGGTCTTCAATGAGAACGACGGCATCGTCTTCCGTTGGTTGATAAAAGGAGGGCCAGCCGCAGCCGGTCTTAAACTTTGAATCGCTGGTGAAGAGTTCAGCATCGCACGCTTTGCAACGGTAACTACCCACTTCATAGCTATCGTTGTATTCACCGGTGAATGGGCGCTCGGTAGCGGCCTCGCGTAGAACCGCGTATGAGAGCGGATCGAGTTTTGCTTTTAGCGCCTCTTCATCAAGGGTGGCCTTGTATTCGATCACTTCATCTTCGCCGTAAACATTGCTACCTGAGTTTGCCATGAGCCAATCCTAAGCCAATCCTTGTACTTCATCCACGCGGAGGGGTTCTTCAGCTAAGCCATCCATCAATCTCCCAGAGAAAGTTCAACCTCCCAGAGAAAGTTCAACCTCCTGGAAAAATGGGAGTACTGTGATTGCATGAGCAACGAATCTCCAGACTTGTTATTAAGCGATGCCGAACTTACCTCTCTGCTTCAGAAGAGTAAGAGCGTTGCAGTCATCGGAGTCTCTGCCAAAGAGGATCGGGCGAGCCATCATGTGGCGAAGTTCCTCATACAGAAGACTCGTCTAGAGGTCTACCTCGTAAACCCGATGTTGGATGAGCTGTGGGGGAAGAGGGTTTATCACTCGCTTGCAGAGTTGGTCGCAGAGGTTGGATCGACCATTGATATCATCGACGCTTTTCGAAAATCGGAGGATATTCCTGAAGTTATGGACGAGGCACTCGCAGCGGGGGCGAAGGTGCTCTGGATGCAGTTAGGAATTAGAAATAGTGATGAGGCTGAACGGGGCCGAGCTGCGGGTGTTGAAGTTATTCAGAACCGCTGCCTCAAGATCGAGATGCAGCGGCTGGGTGTATAAAGCTCATTTTGCTCACTGGCAAACCGCTCCCTGGCAAACCGCTAGCTAACCATCCGCTCACTGGCGAGACTGTTAAAACTGGTTCTGGTTCTCCATCATGCGAGCTCGGTTACGCGCTGCACGTCGCTTCATCGCACGTCGCTCATCTTCTGAGAGACCGCCCCAAACGCCAGCATCCTGACCACTTTCAAGTGCCCACGCAAGGCAAGCATCCTTAACAATGCAACGATTGCAGACCTTCTTCGCCTCTTCAATCTGCGCCAAGGCAGGACCGGTGTTGCCCACAGGGAAGAAGAGTTCCGGATCTTCTTCTCGGCAGGCCGATTGATGTCGCCAGTCCATGTGTGGTCTTTCTCCTTTAATTCTTGACCTTTGCAGGCCGGCCAGTACAGGGTGGTACAGGTTGTTAAGCGTCAAACGTTCGCCTACGAGCTTGTAATAAGTGAAACTTATCAACAGAGACGTATTCTCTCGCGTCCCACCACCTATAACAAGGGTTTACGCCGAGACATTCCTTAGAGTTTTACGAAAGTGAGAGGTTTTGCGTCACATTTCTGCATGAACCGCTTCTTTTGAGAGTGAAACTCGTGAGTTGATCAGCTTTCGCTCAGAAAAGGATTCTCACCAAGAAAAGGATTCTCACCCAGATCTTCCCTGAGTAATTCAGCAATATAAGCGCCCCCGACAGGATTCGAACCTGTGCACCCGCCTCCGGAGGGCGGTGCTCTATCCCCTGAGCTACGGGGGCTCGCGGGTTTATACAGGGGAAGGCTATCAGTCGTGAAAGAATGGTGAGATGAGCGAAGATACCCAGATGACCGCCCCACACCTTGAGCCTGAAAAAGGCCCTCAACGCGCCTACTTTGCTACGGGATGTTTCTGGGGAGCAGAACGCAGATTCTGGTCTCTTCCCGGAGTCACGAGCACAACGGTCGGATATATGGGCGGGATAGCCGAGAGTCCGACATACGAACAGGTCTGCACCGGAAAGACTGGCCACGCTGAGGTTGTCGAAGTTCTCTATCTTCCAAGCGAAGTGAGTTACGTTCGATTGCTCGAAGAGTTTTGGACCATGCACGATCCGACATCGCTCAATCAACAAGGTGGGGATATCGGAACCCAATATCGCAGCGCGATCTATACGACTTCACCTGAACAGATGATTGAAGCGGTAAATACTCGTGATGCCTATGAAGAAGTACTCCTTCAGAATGGAATGGATAAAATCTGCACCGAAATTCTTGATGCCGAGAAGATGCGCTACTGGTTGGCCGAGGATTATCACCAGCGCTATCTCGAGAAGAATCCCAATGGCTACGACTGCCATTCATCAACCGGTGTTCCATTTCCAACAATGGCGATCTCTAACCCAGCGACAAGTACCGCAGGCGAGAAGTAAATAATGTCACTTACAGTGTGGGTAACGACGCTGATTACTCTTGCGATCGTATTGGGTTTTGACTTCGCTCTCGCGCTATTCAATCGAAATAAAGAGACCTCCCTTCGGAGCTCCATCTTCTGGACTCTCTTCTATGTTGCGCTCGCTGTTGGCTTTGGCTTCTCCCTTGGAAGTTGGGCAACAGAGACTGCGCGTTCAGAGTTCTTTGCCGGTTGGATCACGGAGTACTCACTCTCCTTCGATAACTTATTTATCTTTATTCTGATCCTTGCACGACTCAAAGTAGCTAAGGAGAGAGAAGAGCTAGTGCTCCTCATAGGCATCGTCTCCTCCCTCTTCTTGCGTGGAATTTTTATCGCTGCCGGCTCTGTCGTTGTAAATCGCTTCCAATGGATCTTCTATTTCTTCGGCATCTTCCTCATCTACACCGCGTATACGTTAGCCAAGGAGAGCGAGGAGGAGGAGTGGGAGGAAGGTCGCATCATTCGATTCTTCCGTAATAAGGGCGCCTCGACCTTTGTGTTGGCATTGATTGCAATCGCAACAACAAATGTGCTCTTCGCCTTTGACTCTATCCCGGCAATCTTTGGTCTTACCAAAGATCCATACATCATCGTCACCGCCAACGTCTTCGCGCTTATGGGTCTACGCCAGCTCTACTTCCTCATTGGTGGATTGATGTCGAAGCTCATCTATCTCACGGAGGGCTTAGCCTTCCTTCTCGCATTTATCGGCTTAAAGCTCATCCTCGAGGCTGCAGCTTCTCAAGATATCCATAAGATTTTTGGTCTTCATCTTCCGGAGATCTCGCTCTCGGCCAGCCTCATTGTCATCATTGGGACTCTTCTCATGACTACCGCCGTCTCGCTAATTAAAGATAGAAAGAACGCTAAATCAGCATAAATTTGCGCCCGCCACTTTAGAAAATGAGTCTCACATGGCGGTCGCTCCTTTACAAGCTCGGGGGCGAGAAACGAGAATGAGCCCATGAGCGAAGGTTTGAAAGCGATTCCGATTGAAGAACTCCGCACTCGCTGGAGTGCAAAGTGGCGCGACTTCCCAAGTGATGTGCTGCCGATGCCTGTCGCCGAGATGGATTTTCATGTAGCGGAAGGAATTCGTAATGAGTTAGCAAAGATGATTGCTAACTCTGACATGGGCTACCTGAGCCCAATGCCACAGCTCGCGCCGGCCTTTGCAAGCTTTGCCCTACGCCGATGGAACTGGACCGTTGATATCAATCAGGTAATCGTCTGTCCTGATGTTGGAGTCGGAATGGTGGAGATGTCACGTGCCGTGCTCTCGCCAGGAGATCGAATTCTCGTTAACTCACCTGTCTATCACAACTTCTTTGCTTGGGTTGCTGAGCTTGGCCATGAGATAGTCGATGTACCTCTGCTATCTCACGATCTCGAATATTCGATGGATTTTGCGGCGATTGAAGCAGCTTATAAGTCTGGCGTTGCGGTCCACTACATCTGCAATCCAGCTAACCCAGTCGGAACTGTTTTCTCTCGTGACGACCTATCCAGACTCGCTGATCTCGCCAAGAAATATGGCGTCATTATCTTCAGCGATGAGATTCATGCCCCGCTTACCTTCTCGGAGATTCCATTTACTCCATTCTTGAGCATAAGTGAGACTGCCCGTGAAGTTGGAATTGTTGTTACAGCGGCAAGTAAGAGTTGGAATATCGCAGGGCTTAAATGCGCAATCGTGGTCACTCAAAATCCAGCCATGTTTGCACTTGCAAAGAAAGCCCCAGCTGCAATGGAGTGGCGTGCTGGTCTCTTTGGCGCAGTAGCAGCCACGATCGCCTTTAACTCAGATGCATGGCTCGATGCGGCACTTGTTACTTTGGATGAGAATCGGAAGTTTTTAGCCGAGCAACTCTCTGAAAAGCTCCCAACCGTCGGCTACCGAATTCCTAACTGTAGCTACCTTGCGTGGCTTGATGTCTCTGCCCTTGACTTAGGTGAGAACCCAGCCGCTGCACTCTTGGAGAGAGGAAGAATCGCCTTCAATCCGGGTACGAGCTTTAGTCCTAACCATAAAGACCATGATCATTTTGTCCGACTTAATTTTGCAACCGATAAGGCGCTGATAGTTGACGCGGTTGATCGCATTGTTGCCGCGAGTTCGAGTAAGTAGATGCTCTCACCTCAGGTAACTCCAGCCTCACTTCAAGGAATGCTGGAGAAGAAGTACGACGCAGTCATTATCGGCGGTGGCCACAATGGTTTAGTTGCCGCAGCCTATTTAGCAAAAGCCGGAAAGCAAGTCCTAATACTCGAGAAGGGAGCCGCGTTAGGTGGGGCAACCGTGAGTCAGCGCGTCTTCCCTGACTTTGATGCACGCCTCTCACGTTATTCCTATCTCGTCTCCCTTCTACCTCAGAAAATTATTTCCGACCTTGGTCTGAACTTCACCACGCTAGGACGCACAGTCGCCTCATTCACACCTGATATTCGTGACGGAAAGCATGTTGGACTTCTAGTAGAGAGCGCTGGTGGAGAAGCGACTGCCGCTTCCTTTGAAGCTCTCACTGGTGATCGCGCAGAGTTTGATCGATGGAATACCTTTTATCGTGAAGTGAGCAAGATCGCCACTGTGATTGCCCCAACGCTGTTGGAACCACTTCCAACTCGATCCGAGTTACGAGCGGCAGTTAATGCACCAATTTGGAATGACATCTTTGAAACGCCCATTGGCGAAGTTCTGGAGTCACACTTTGATGACTCGCTTGTGAGGGGCGTAGTTCTGACCGATGGACTCATCGGCACCCACACTTCTTCACATGATTTTGCGGCAAATCGCTGCTTCCTCTACCACCTGATAGGTAATGGAACGGGGGAGTGGCGCGTTCCCCAAGGTGGCATGGGAAAGTTGGTAGAGCAGCTAGTAACTCTTGTCACCGAGTTGGGAGTGGATCTACTGGTTGATGCTGAAGTTACTTCAACGGTAAGAAATTCGGATGGGCACTTCACAACTTCAAGCAAGCTTGGTTCGTTCTCTTCGCGCTATGTTCTTGCAAACTGCGCACCTCAATTGCTTTCAAAAATTGCCGATGTGACTGAGCCAGAGAGCCTTCCGGGTAGCCAGATGAAGGTCAATATGCTTCTGAAGAAGTTACCTAGACTGAAGAGCGGTGTCGATCCTAAAGTCGCATTCGCAGGAACATTTCATATCGATGAGCGCTATTCAGACTTAGAGACAGCGTATGCAGAGAGTTATTGGGACCAAGTTCCGACAAGGATTCCAGCAGAGATTTACTGCCACACCCTGACTGATCCATCCATTCTGAGCGAGGAGTTAATCGCGCAGGGGTATCACACGCTCACTCTCTTCGGTATTCATACTCCTGCAAAGCTCTTTGAGAGCAATCACGACGCAGTTAAGGCAGAGGTCGTTTCGAAACTTCTTGCCCAAATGAATGAGTATCTCGAAGATCCGATTGAGGAGTGTTTAGCTGTGGCTAAGGATGGATCACTCTGTATTGAGGCAAAGACTCCACTGGAGTTAGAGCGGGATGTTGCGCTCCCACAAGGAAATATCTTCCATAAGGATCTCTCATGGCCATTCCGGGAAGATGGCGATGAAGTGAGCTGGGGCGTTGAAACTGAAATTGAAAATCTCTTCCTCATCGGCGCTGGTGCGATTCGCGGTGGTGGAGTAAGTGGGATTCCAGGCCATAATGGCGCAATGGCGATTCTAGAATTAGAGAATTCTGGCGCGGATGGCAAGGGAGAGGCAAAGTAATGGAGCACGACTCACTCGATGGCCTTCAGGTAGAGACTCGCATCGTCGCCGCTGGCAGACCAGCGCGTGGCGAAGATGCGATGATCAATGTTCCAATCTCACTCAACTCAACATATGTTGCTCCAGGCGAGACTGGCTATGGGCGTTATGGGAATGAGACGTGGAGCGCTCTTGAAACCGGTATCTCCGCAATGGAGGGTGGTCAGACTCTTGTTTTCGCATCTGGCATGGCAGCACTTGCTGCAGTATTCAATCTTCTGCCAAAGGGCTCCGTTGTAACTGCATCCATGAATGGATATACGGGAACGAAGATGCTTCTCCAAGAACTGGTCGATGCCGAACGGATCGAACTTCGCTTAGTGGATGTCTCCAATACGCCAGCGGTGGTTGAAGCGCTACGTGGCACAAATCTATTCTGGTTAGAGACACCGACAAATCCTGCGATGGAGGTGGCGGATCTCCCACTACTTATCACAGAGGCGAAGCGTTTAGGTGCTGGAGTTGGCGTGGATAACACCTTCGCGACCGCGCTCAATCAAACGCCGCTTGCACTTGGCGCCGATATCTCAATGAACTCGGTGAGCAAATTTATCTCTGGTCATACTGACATTATTCTTGGCTCGCTCTCGATTAGTGACTCAGCGCTCTTTGCGCGACTCTCGACAGCGCGCAAGTTGCAAGGGGCAATTCCCGGCGCTTTCGAATGTTGGCTAGCACTTCGTGGGTTGCGTACGCTCTCAGTACGTCTCCAACGTTCACAAGAGAATGCAATGGAGCTCGCTACGCGTTTTCTCAGCCACCCGAAGATTTCACGTGTGCGCTATCCAGGTCTGCCATCCGATCCACATCATGCCGTTGCCAAGAGCTTCATGAAGGGCTTTGGCGCAATTGTCTGTATTGAGGTTGAAGGGGGAGAAGAGGCGGCAGAGAGAGCTGTGCAGGCTTCGCGCTTGGTCACCTTCGCCACTTCACTCGGTGGGGTCGAGACCCTCTGGGAGCGGCGCCATCGCTGGAGCGCTGAGAGCCCAGATGTCCCTAAGAACCTCATACGTATCTCCGTTGGCATTGAGGATGTTGAAGATATCTGGTCTGATATCAATCAGGCGCTTAACGCATAGAGCTTAAAGCTCTCAGTACCGACGCTCTCAGTACCGACGCTCTCAGTACCGACGCTCTCAGTACCGAAGCTCTCAGACTTATGGAGCTCATCAATAACGCATGAGCTCTGTTATCTCTCGCCTTGCAAGGATTTGACCGTCAGCTTTGCTAGATTTGGGCCATGGGGAAAGCATTTAAATTCATTCGTAGGCTCTTTGGCCTATTTGCCCTACTTGCCCTGATCTTCGGCGGACTCAAGCGGGTCTTTGAGTGGCTGGATCAGAACGGTGAAGATGGCAATGAAGTCTTCACGGATGAAGAAGAAGTTCTCCTTTGAGCGAATACACCCCTGGCACATGCAATATTGGTCCGGATGAGATTAAACGTCGTAAGACATTTGCGATTGCTGGCTTTGTATTCTTTCTCATCTCTCTTATTGGTGCGCTGAGCCCACACGCAACTCGTGTAACCCGACTTGGCGTGGCAGTTCCTGCCATCCTGTTCGCCACTGGTTTAGTCCAAGCTCGAAAGAAGTTCTGCCTCGCATTCGGCTTCGCCGGCACCTTTAACTTCTCCAAGGTTGGTCAGATTAATAAAGTGGCAACGGCAGAAGAGCGAAGCGCCGATCGTGCGACCGCGCTAAGAATTCTCGTCCAATCTCTACTTATTGCTGCAGTAATGACTGGCATCGTTGAACTTCTTCCGTTAAGAAAATAGATCTTTAGAAGCTGCCCGGAAAATACAAGGATTACATGACGCTGAGTAATGCTCCCTTAAGTGAAGCGATGTTGCGCGATACTTCGCACCAAAATCCTCGTGCGCTACACATCGTTCTCAACAATGTTGTCGGAGATTCACGTGTGCTTAAGTGTGCATGGTCTCTGGGAAATGCTGGTTGGGATGTCATCGTGACGGGCGCGACCGCAGTGACGCATTCAGATGAGATCAGTATTGGCTATGCCGCAATTATGCGCCTGCCATTGAAGGTCGTTGTAAGTCAGGCGCTTGCTGCCAAATTACTTCGTCGTGCGAAGAGGTACAAGGTCAGAATGGAAGCTAGATTGCTTCCTAATCGCAATCCAGGTATTCCAAATCTTGCGCGAGCCCTCAAGGTCATTACGCCAGTTGCAATGGAGTTCAAGCCAGATATTGTTCATGCACATGATTACACCGCTCTGCCGATAGCTGGTCAAATTGTAAGCGATCTGCGCAAAGCTGGGGTAGATGCAAAGTTGGTATATGACGCACATGAATATGTGCCCGGGGTATCTCATCTTAAGGCGCCACTTGCACGGGTCTATTCAAAGACAGAGCGAAAGTACACAGAACTCGCCTCAGAAGTTCTCTCGGTGAGCGAGGGAATGTCAGAACTCCTGATTCCCCATCTCAAGTTAGGCGATCGACGTCCCGAACTGATTGCAAATGATCCGCTCGTTGAGGGACAACTTCCATCACAGCGCAATCTACGAAGTGACTGTGGAATCGGTTCGAACGTTCCTCTCATGGTCTACTCCGGTGCCGTTGCACCTCAACGCGGCATCGCAACTGCGGTGGAGTCACTGCGCCTTATGCCTGAGCTTCACTTTGCACTTGTTGCCAATCCAGAGAATGCCAGCGTTAAAGATTTTGTAAATATGGGTAAGGATGTGGCCGATAGATTCCACGTTCTGCCATATGTTCCCAACTCAGAGCTGGTCTCATATCTATCAACAGCTGATATCGGTTTAATTCCGATTCATCACAAGTTAAACCACGAGATCTCGCTGATCACAAAATTTGGCGAGTATATGCAGGCGCTCTTGCCAATCGTAGTGAGTGATGTGAAGACGATGGCCGCTGAGGTGAGACGCCTAGGCAATGGCGAGGTCTTTATCGCGGAAGATACCTCCGACTTCGTCAGAGCGGTACGCGCAGTTTTAGCAGATAAGCAGCGCTATCAGAGCGCATATACAGCTGATGTTTTGAGCGAGCGGTCGTGGGAGCGACAGGCAGAGCACCTGCTTTCGATTTACAACCGCCTTGCTGATGCGACGCCGACGCCTCGCGAAATGAAACCTTTCCGCATTGTTGGCGTCTAACGGGAAGTCATTCCGCACGGTTGGTGTCTAACGCAAAACCTTTCCGCACTGTTGGTACTTAAAGCGAAGCGGGAGCTCCGATAACTCGGAAGGCAATTCCAGCAAAATTATCTCGGTTTAACGCGCGGCGTCCATCGACTACGGCACTGAGCCCAGGAAACTCTGAGGCGCTCAGTGACTTATATTCCTTATGGTCTGCTTGCAGGATAAGTCCGTCGATTGCTGAACCAGCTACATAGGGCGTGAATCCGAGGCCTGCAATCTCTTCATCGGTATACATAGGATCTGCAACATAGACCTCAGCGCCATGTGCCTTCAGTGCGGTGACGGTGCCAAAGATGCCGGAGAAGGCTGATTCTTTAACTCCACCACGGTACGAGATGCCAAGGGCGAGAACTTTCTTTCCAGATAGAGATCCGAGTGCATCCTTAAGGAGCGTTACTGCATGAGCCGGCATTGCAGCGTTTGCTTCACGCGCCGAGCGAACAACTGTCGCCTTAGGGTCATTCCAGAGATAGAAGCGCGGATAGATTGGAATGCAATGGCCGCCAACTGCGATACCTGGCTGGTGAATATGGCTGTATGGCTGCGAGTTTGAGGCAGCGATGACCTTTGCGATATCGATATTTGCACCTTCAGCGAAAATCGCAAACTGATTTGCGAGAGCGATATTTACATCGCGATAAGTTGTCTCGGCCAACTTTGCCATCTCTGAAGCCTCAGCTGTTACGAGATCCCAAACTCCATTTGGCTGGTTCAAATCTGGGCGGTCATCGAAATCAAGCACTGCGTTATAGAAATCAACACCAGACTTTGTGCTCTTTGCATTGATTCCACCAACAAGCTTTGGATATTTGCGGAGGTCGGCAAAGACGCGACCGGTAAGCACGCGCTCAGGTGAGAAGACGAGATCGAAATCCTCACCGGCTTTCAAGCCACTGATCTTCTCAAGTAGTGGAGCGAAACGGTTACGTGTTGTGCCTACTGGAAGTGTTGTTTCATACGATACGAGTGTTCCTGGCTTCAGACCAGCCGCAATCTTCTCAGTAGCAGCATCCATCCAGCCAAAGTCAGGGACTCCTTCTTCATCAACAAAGAGAGGGACAACGACAACTACCGCATCCGCTTCAGCCACAGCTGCTGTTGTATCCGTCGTGGCTTTGAGGTGTCCTGATGCAACAACTTCCTTTAAGTATTCATCAAGAAAGGCCTCGCCCGGGAATGGCTCTGTCGAGGCATTGACGAGATCGACTGTCTTCTGATTGACATCGCAACCGGTTACATGGTGTCCCTTCTTTGCAAATTGAACTGCAAGCGGGAGACCAATTTTTCCAAGTGCGACGACTGCAATCTTCATCTTTACTTTCCGTTCTTTCCTAGGAAGATAACTTGATTTGTTGCGTTGCTTTCAATCATTGCTGAAGCAACTGCAACTGTTGCAAGGCCTTGCTCCATGGTGACGATGCGCTCTGTCGCGCCGGGTAGACCGAGGACCGCATCGCGGAACGCTTGATGCTCAACTTGGAGTGGCTCAGGCTTAGCAAAGGCATAGCGAATGACATCGCCTTCGCTGACGCCGCGGAATGCTGCTACTGAGTCCCACTCGGTATCGATAGAAGCATTGGCATAGTAGGTCAGATCTGCGGTGAGGGTATCTGCAACGAGCGTTCCCTTTTCACCGGTAACAATTGTGAGGCGCTCCTTAAACGGTGTCAGCCAATTTACGAGATGGTTTGTGATAATTCCGTTCTCGAGTTCACCAACGGCTGCGACCATATCTTCATGTGGCCGTCCAGATTTAAGGGAGGTACGAGCAGATACGGAGGCGAATGGAGAGCGAGCAACCCAAGCAGTTAAGTCAATGTCATGCGTTGCGAGATCTTTGATTACTCCGACATCAGCGATACGTGCAGGGAATGGGCCTTGGCGACGAGTAGCAATCTGATAGACCGCACCGAGTTCACCCTTATCCAAACGTGCGCGAAGTTGTTGAAGTGCAGGGTTGAAGCGTTCGATGTGGCCGACTGCGCCAACTAGTCCCTTCGCCTTAAATGCACTTGCGATGCGCTCTGCCGCTGGCGTATCCACGGCAAGTGGCTTCTCGATCATTGCGTGAATACCGGCTTCGGCGAGTTCGAGTGCAAGTTCTTCATGGAAAGCTGTCGGTGCCGCAACCATTGCGTAATCGATGCCTTCAGCGATTAACTCTTTCACGGTTGTGAAGACGGGGCGCCCGCCTGCAACGCCATGAGCATCACCCATCGGATCCGAGACGGCGACGAGCTCGACACCATCAAGGCCGGCCAGAACGCGTGCGTGGTGGCGGCCCATCATTCCAAGACCTACTAAACCTGCGCGCAACTTCTTATCGCTCACTATCTCCCCGTTCTAGATTCACACTGCCACATTCACACTGCCACATTCACACTGCCACATTCACACTGCCACATTCACACTGCCACATTCACATGCCGACCTTCGCGCTACTCCATCAATCGAATTACAGCGCAGCTGCTACTTCGTTAACAACCGAGACGATGGTCTCAAGCTCTGCCTGCGTGAGTGATGGGTGGACCGGAAGTGATACGCACTCCTTCACAACGAGATCAGTCTCGGGAAGAGTCAGATCTAACTTGAAGGAAGCGAGCTTATGAATTGGTGTTGGGTAGTAAACGCCGCAACCCACACCACGCTCGGTAAGGCCAGCCATGAAAGCATCACGCTTCTCAGAAGAGCCACCTGGAATGCGGATGGTGTACTGGTGATAAGAGTGCGTCGTTCCTGGCGCGAGGTAAGGCGTGACAACGCCTTTGAGATTCGCATCAAGGTAGGCGGCATTTGATTGGCGCTGTTTTGTCCAACCTGGAAGTTTGGCAAGTTGCACTCGACCGATGGCAGCATGAATATCGGTCATTCGAGTATTGAAGCCGACAACTTCGTTCTGGTATCGAATCTCTTGGCCTTGGTTACGAAGCAGACGGAGCATGCGAGCAACTTCGGCATCGTCGGTTACAACCATGCCGCCTTCGCCAGCAGTCATATTCTTCGTTGGATAGAATGAGAATGAAGCAACGATGCCAAACTCGCCAGCATTTCGTCCATTGAGCGAGGCGAGGTGTCCTTGCGCAGCATCTTCAATGATCTTCACACCGTACTTGCTTGAAAGCTCTTGAAACTCATCCATCGCGGCGATATGGCCATATAAGTGAACCGGCATGATTGCCTTGGTCTTCTTAGTGATGAGCGTCTCGACATGGTTTGGGTCGAGGTTGAATGTACGTGGATCGATATCAGCGAATACTGGAACGCCGCCTGCGAGAACAACTGAGTTCGCGGTAGCTGCAAATGAAAATGATGGAACGATGACTTCATCGCCACGCTCGATTCCAGCGGCGATAAATCCGAGGTGAAGTGCGGATGTTCCTGAGTTCATCGCAACGCAGTGGCGACCGCCGACATGGGCCGAGAACTCTTCTTCAAAGGCCTTGACCTCTGGCCCTTGTGCGAGCATCCCCGAACGTAGGACGCGGTCAACCGCCTCGCGCTCTTCATCTCCAATAATCGGCTTTGCTGCTGGGATCATCTCAACTCCAATAGGCTCGGTAGCTCTTCTCAGGGCACAAATCTACTTGCTCAGACGGCAGATAGCCGCCCAGAAGCCGGGCGGTTGAGGCTAAATGAGTGTGAGCGTGGCTACTTTGAGCGCTCCAGCTAGCGGAAGAGGGGAAGCGACGCGAGCCCGCAAGAGCTAGATCTGCTCCAGTCGGTCCGGTGAGGTTTGCTTATACAGCTCGCCTGATTGTGGGCACTTCCACGTTGAATCACCTTGATCCGCAAGCGGCACGCCCATGCGGCCAACCCAACGGATTCGCTTCGCTGGTACGCCTGCGACGAGTGCGAAATCTGGCACATCTTTAGTCACAACGGCTCCGGCGGCAACCAAGGCCCACTTGCCAATCTTTACGGGAGCGATGCAGACGGCGCGTGCGCCGATGCTAGCGCCGTCGCCAATCGTCACCCCGACCGCATCCCAATCGGAGGCGCTCTTGAGTGAGCCATCGGGATTTACAGCCCGAGGAAATTGATCATTCGTGAGAACGGCGGCTGGACCAATAAAGACCCCGTTACCTAACTCTGCGGGTTCATACACGAGTGCATAATTTTGAATTTTGCAGTTGTCGCCAACCTTTACACCAGAACCGATGTAAGCGCCTCGACCGACGATGCAATTCTCACCAACGTTAACACCATCGCGAATTTGTACGAGGTGCCAGATTGATGACCCATCTCCAATTGTTGCTGTTGCATCAACCTCTGCACTGGGTGCGATTCTGGTAGCCATGCCGAGAGTCTAAAGCACGAACCGAGTTTTCTAGAGGAGCGCGCGGATTGCAGTGACGAGCGCACCATATTCGCGCTCGCTATCGAGGTTCGCCTCGGCCCACTCTCGACCCTGCCGACGCATCACCTCAAGGCGCGGTAGATCAACCTCGAATTCGTGCAGAGCGGTCGCCACTTCCGCAGCGCTCGCCGCAATGACGCCACTTTCAGATTTCGCAATCAACTCAATGCAGCGAGGAAGTGGTGTCGAAATAATCGCCAGGCCGACGGCCATATATTCATACAGTTTACTCGGTACTGCATCAACAAATGCGGGTGTTGATTCAAGCAGCGTTAGCCCAACCCAGGCGTCTTCGGCAAACTTCCACGAACTCTTGGGATCGAGCTTTCCATGAAAGGTAATTCTGGCTGCAGCTTCTGGATTTGAGGCGCTCCACTGCTCTAGATGGGGCAGATCGGCAGAGGCAACATTTCCAACAATCTCAAATTTCCAGTGAGGTGCCAGAACAGCGCTATCTAAAATCGTGTAAAGCCCACGCGACTTTCGCACATCACCGATGTAGACCGCCGTTGGGGTTGCCGATAATTTTGTACTCGGTGTGAGCAGCGTGGCATCAGGCAAATTACGCACAATTAATCGGTTATTCGCCAGCATGGGTGGCACGTGCGAATCTGCGACGCTTGTGAGATCAGCGCTCTTTGCGGCTGATGTTGCAGCGCTCGCAGCTAGACGGCCAATGAAGCCAGCAAGGCCTGCGAATTTCTTTGTCCATGCACGATCCTCTAGCAGGCGGAGGTAATCTTCATGAACATCGGCAACAAGTTTTCTTCCACGCAAACGACTGATGATTCGAGTTGTGACCAAGAGGTCTGGGCTAACAACTATCCAGACCTTTCCCTTGGCTGTGAAGGGGAGAAGTAAATCTCTACCAATGCGTTTCAAAAACCCGGAACCGTTAAGCGTTGAGTAAAAGTCGGCCCCGGCTGGCGCGCGGGAAGCCTCGCCGCGAGTACGAATCTCACAAGTTAAGCCACTGCGAAGTAACGCAGAGATGATGCGATGCAATCTCGCATCCGCTGGATCGTCAACTGAAGATAGTAGAGAGATATCAACCGACATCTCTTACATATCCTCCATGCTTGATGGCAGTTTGCCCACGTTAAGGAATGCTAGGTATTGGTCGACAATATCTTCTGGCTCACCCTTTGCAATCAGCTTTCCCTTATGCAGCCAAATTGCGGTATCGCAGAGTTCTGTGACAGTTGCAAGAGCATGAGAGACAATGACAATTGTGCGGGCCTCCTCGCAGAGTTCGCGCATTCGCTTAAAGGATTTCTCCTTGAATGATGCATCGCCTGCCGAGAGCGCCTCGTCGAGTAGCAAGATGTCAGGAGTCATGTTGACGGCAACGCTGAATGCGACGCGGCCATACATTCCAGAGGAATAAGTGCGCACTGGCATATCGATAAAGCCCTCAGGAAGTGCAGCGAAATCAACGATTTGATCGGTTCGGGCATCGATCTCTTCGCGCGTGAGACCAGCGGCAAGGCCGCCGAGCACGATATTGTCGCGACCCGAGAGCGCTGGATTGAATCCAACGCCAAGTGCAAGCAGAGTTGAAATCTTGCCATTCACAATTATGCGACCTTCGGTCGGCGGCATGATGCCAGCGATGGAGCGCATCAAAGTTGATTTACCAGCACCATTTGCACCGACGATTCCAAGGACAGAGCCGTGCGGAATGTCAAGGTTGAGATGCTGTACAGCATCCACTGTGCGCATGCGAACCTTCTCGCCCTTGCTTGCGCGCATTACTGCATTCTTCAATGTTCGTTTGGTATCGACGTTCACCTTGTAGGTGATGGATAAATCTTCGATACGAACCGCCATGTCAGATGGGAAGTCAACCATTCCCGATGCCGTCTTTACTGGAATCATCTGTGATGAGCTCATGTTTGCGCCTTAGATCCTTACCGCGAAATCGCGCTCACGAGAGATAAAGAAGTATCCACCAAAGACAATCGCTAGTAACGCCCAGACGAACATCCCGATAAATTGCGCGCCGGTTGGAGCCTTTCCTTCAATCCAGACATTGGATGTTGCGCCGAGTGCCGGACCGAGTGGATTGATGTAGAGGATTGCTCGATGCCAACCGTGGACCATTGTTGGCACCCAGAGAACAGGTGATGCATACAACCAGATTCGTGTTGTGTAAGAGAGCAACTTACTGGTGTCGCGGAAGTAAACGTTCATCGTCGCGAAAATAAGTGCAAGTCCGAAACTAGTGATTGCCAGAAGAATCACGATGAGTGGGACCCAAAGGTAATGAATGCTCAACAGCGGAATCTTCGTTGCAGGGTAGAAAATTTTTCCAATAATGACGACTGTTACATATACAGGAATGGTTGGAAGGAACTGCCAGAACGCGCTGATAGATGAGGAGAGCACCAGAAGTGTGCGCGGAAAAGCCTGATTGAGAATAAGGCGACCACCCGCTGTAATGGATGCTGCGCCTGCGTTGATTGTGTTCTGTGCGAAGTAAAAGGTGAAGAGCCCAATCAGAATATGCGCAAGAGTTGTTAGGCCAGTGGTGCTCTTTGATCCACCGCGAATGACGGCGACTAAGAGATAGTAAACAATGGCGAGCAAGAGCGGATTGAGTACGAGCCAGACTTTTCCGAGATTAGATTCAAGGTACTCAGCCTTGTCGGCGAAGCGGGCAAGTTGAAAGGCGAATCCGCGGCGCTTCCAGAATTCGGTGAGGTAGGGGCCAAGCTTGGGAAGGCTGGCGCGATGGGGTTCAAATACCTGGATGCGGGGCTGGAAGGTGGTTGAGCCCTCGGGGCTATCAAGACTCTCTGACTGCGCTTGGCTCATAATGGGTAAGTCTGCCATCCCAAGGGCCAAGTAATGCACAGGTCGCCACCTTTACCCGATTTTCTTCGCCTCGCTCTCGCACGATACCCACCTCGCGGCAGATTGCCATACCGGCCCCACTTTGAGAGAGGTCTCAGCTAGTTCCCTCGAGGGTCGTTCGGTGCGAGTTAAGAAGAAATGGAAGGCAGACATGCAAGAGAAGATGAGCAATATCTATGCCAAACAGGGCAAGCAGGGAGCGCATGGGAAACAGGGGATGCATGTGAAGCAGGGAGCGCATGGGAAACAAGGGGGCAGCGAATCAACCGCCCCGCTAGCCCCGTTGACGAGGAAGCAGATCGTCAAAGGTGGGTTGATCCTTGCGGTTATTGGAGCACTTGTGACACCGGTCGTGATCTCGGGAATGAATGGGGCGCATGCAGCACCTCACCACCTCTTGATGAGAAAAATTGAAGGGCGGAGCCAATCAGCTTCGAGTTCAACCACGACAGCGAAGAAGGTTGCGGCGGCCAAGAAGGTTGCGGCGGCGAAGAAGGTTGCGACGGCCAAGAAGGTTGCGACGGCCAAGAAGGTTGCGACGGCCAAGAAGGTTGCGACGGCGAAGAAGGTTGCAGCCAAGAAGGTTGCAGCCAAGAAGGTTGCAGCCAAGAAGGCAAACTCTCTCAAGAAGTCCGCGCCTAGAAAGAAGTCTGTAGCTACTAAGAATGTCGGGTTAAAGAAGGTTGCCACCAAAGCATCTCCAGTAAAGAAGGTTGCCACCAAGAGGGCGGCTGCACTAAAGAAGTCTGCAACGAAAGCGGCTTCTATAAAGAAGAGTGCGCCAAAGAAAGCGCCCCTTCTAAAGAAGTCTGCGAAGAAGGCAACTCCGCTAAAGAAGAGAACAAGTAAGAAGATTGCGAAAAATAGCGTGAGCGATCCGTCCAAGGTCACTATTCCTGCCGACGCAACGAATTCCGCAACCGCAAAAGGACCTACATCGTCAACGGGTGGTTCAGGCAATCCTGTGCAATCAACTGAGAAAGCAGCAGGAGCATCTGGATCATCAAATGATTTAGCCCAGCCAAAGTCGGGCCTGGGAAATCTAAACTCAGGGACAGCGGCTGCTAGCACTTCGACTGTAGGGAATTCGGCTACAGGTGGTTCAAGCACTGGTGGCACCTCAGCGATGAAGGCCACTCCAAAGGGAGTGAAGAAAACTTTGGTGAGTAAGAAGAAGTTTTCAAATGGATCCAAATTGAGGAAGGGTAAGACCCGAGTCAAACGGATGCATCTACGCCTCTGATTGCTTAACTGCATGCCTCCGACGCCCGAGGTACTTATAACTCCGACGCGTGAGGCACTCACAACTCCAGCGCGTGAGGTACTCACAACTCCAACGACCGAAGTACTTATAACTCCTGCGCGCGAGGTGCTCACAACTCCGACTCATGAGGCACTTTCACTTGAGATGCCTGGGGTGCAGGCGCCTACGGTTATCTGAGAGAACATCTTGAGGCAGAGAAATGGCGAGGGGCCGGTGAACGAAGAGAAGCGGTGGCAGAGAGATATAGGCTCGCTTCCCTTTGGCCCGGCCCCATCGCACATGCCGCGGAGTAGCTCCCGTGCTTTGCCGCCAAAGCTCAAGCCGAGGTGATTTGGGTCAGTTCAAATTGCCATCAAGATCTTTGAATTTGCTATTGAAGCGTGGCTGGTTGAGGAGTACCTTCTAAATGACACCAATTCGAAGAGCTGATCTTCGAGAGAAAGGTAGTTATGCAAATCGTTATTAACTCAAGAAATGCTCAACTAGCGGAAGATTTCACAGGAATAGCAACTGAGAAATTAAAATCACTCGAACGATTTAGCATAAAAGTCGAATCAATAAAGGTTGAAGTGAAACATGAGAGCAATCCTCACCATGGGAAAAACTCACACTACGTCTCATTGACAACACATGGGGCTGGACCCTTCCTTCGAGGAGAGGGAGATGGATTTAACGATCTCGCCGCTTTCGACAAGGCAGTCGTCAACTTGGAATTACAAATTCGTAAACTGCACGAACGCAGCAAAGATTATGGTCATGATGAGGTGGCGGCGCACCTACCCCGGTAGCTCAGGATTGCACCCGCGCCGGTAGCTCAGGATTGCGAGCGCCAGGCCTCGTTCTTAACCTCGCTGGGGTGGATTTATGTCTCTAATGGTTCCGAGAGCATAATTAACGAGCCAACGAGGTTTAAGAAGCGATCATCGCCGCGCGAGGAGTAGATAGTGCACAAAGTTCTTTTAGGGCTCCTCGAGGGATGGTGGATGTTCTTCGATACCTTCTGGGCGCTGGTTCTGGGATTTGTGCTCTCTGGATTTGTACAAGCGCTCATATCTCGCGAACGTATGCAACAGATTCTTGGTGATCACAGGCCAAAGAGCATCGCAAAAGCTGGACTTTATGGGATGGTCAGTTCGTCCTGCTCTTATGCAGCAAGCGCTCTTGCACGCTCGATCTTTGTTAAGGGTGGGGACTTCACTGCCGCAATGGTCTTTATGTTTGCCAGTACAAATCTCGTTATCGAGCTAGGAATCGTTCTCTGGTTCCTAATCGGATGGCAATTTGCCCTTGCCGAATTTATTGGCGGTGCAGTCATGATTGTTTTGATTGCTCTTCTCATTCCGCGCCTCTTCTCGTCGACAGAGATTGAAAGAGCACGCCTCTTATCGGGTGGGGAAAGCGGTGTTCAGCCAGTTGAAGCGGAAAGTGAAATTGGCAAATCCATTGAACTTCGTAAAAAAATTACGGCTGCAGCTGGTTACACCATCGGTGACTTTAAAATGTTGCGGGTTGAATTGGTGATTGGTTTTGTTGTTGCAGGCTTAGCAACCTCACTCATTCCATTCTCTCTGTGGCGGTCTCTCTTTCTCTCTGGTCACGGCTTCTGGTCAGTTCTAGAGAACTCCGTCCTTGGGCCATTTCTTGCATTCATCTCCTTTGTCTGCTCAGTAGGAAATGTGCCACTCGCCGCGGCCCTATGGTCGGCTGGCATCACATTTGGCGGAGTAATCGCTTTTATTTTTGCTGATCTTGTGGCCTTCCCACTGGTAATGATTTACCGAAAGGACTATGGCAATCGCTTCGCGCTTAAGCTCGTGTTCGTGTTTTGGGGAATCATGTCGCTAAGTGGAATGGCCACGGAGGGACTCTTTAAGATTTTTTCGATTACACCCCAACGAGTCTCACTTATGCAGATGTCCTCAAACCACGCAGGCTGGAACGTAACGACAGTTCTCAATGGTGTCGCGGCAATTGTCCTAGCGGGAACAATCTCGCTCTACCTCTCTCGGGATAAAGATGGGGAAAGTGAATTCGCAGAAGACCCAATCTGTGGAATGCAAGTGCGAAAATCCGATGCCCCTGCATCTGCGACCATCGGGGGCAAGGAGTATTACTTCTGTATGGATGGGTGCAAAGTTAGCTTTTTAGCGAAGAACCATTGACGGCGGCGGTATTCCATCGAATGGAATCTATTTTCGAGTATCCAGATGTGAATACTTTGGTGACAGTGAGAGCGAAAGCGCGCTTAGCTCGACCAGGGGTAAAGCAAAAAGCACGCCCCGCTCGATGAGCGATTAGTTGGAAGCGATGTATTTCTTGTAGGCGGTAACCCAATTGTGGGCAAATGCAGTTTGAGCCACTTTCAGGGGCAGTTGTTGCGAGCAGACCAGCAGATGGAGTTTATTCTCCAGTCGATCCTTCTTTGCCGCATCCCAGGTAATGTGTCTGGGTTCTGGCCATAGGTTTCGCTCGTCACTGGGTGCACCGCCGAGTTCAAGTGGAATGAGATGGTCTTCTTCGTAACTCTTCGTAGATAAATCCCCAAGATAGTTATAACCGGAGCCGAGCTGCTTCCTTTTCAGTGCATTCGTGTAACTCACCGGTGGTCTTACAGTTTTTGTGTAACCTGCAACGCAGATTGTGGATCCTAGATTTCCTTGTGTGACAGCGGGGTCAATCGCACCTGGAGTCGCCTTGATATTAGGCAACCCTGGATTCGATGCGTTTGGAGTCGTTCGGCTTAAGGTTACTAACTGGGATGCCATTGCCGCTTCATACGAGCTGGATGTTGTGAAGGAAAGAAGAATGACGATTGAAGATGCGGTGAGGGAACTTCTTCGACTACTCATTCCTGTTCCTTTCGTTGTTATTGATAGAGATTCTTGAATCGTCCAACGACTGTTTTGTAGCGCTTATTCTAAGTTCTGACTTCGAGGCAACTGAATTACAAGGTGAAGTCCGGCAGACTTGTTTGAGATATGGCTACCCGACAGGGCATTGATACCCAAATTCCGCCTGCACTTTGGGAGGAACCTTGCCGCAACCCACGGTTGCCGTTCCAAAATCCACAACCGACCATGAACCATTTACGACTGTAGCCCAGCCATAGGCGGGATCTGTTACTGGAAGAAACGGGATGGTTGTGAAGATAATCCAATGCTGGTCTTTCGTGGAGTAGCGGACACCGACGAGAGCAGCAAAGTATTGATCGCCGGCTTGATTTTTTAATTGGCTTCGACGAAGAATTTGGAGCACTGACGAAGGGACGGCGCGACCAGCGCTGCTTGGATACGCAACGATATCTTTCTGGAAGGTGTTGGGGTATTGACCAATCAAATCCCATGGCACGTACACCTCGGGCAGCTGACCATCTGAATAAGCATCCCAGCGGATGTAATAGCCAGCCTCCGTCGAATAACCTTTAGGGAGTGGTGCGCTTAATTGTTTATTCACCTCAGTACTTTTCCAAGTGATCATCTGTGGGTGCTTAGCTGAAAAATTTTTTATTAGGAGAGAAATCGCGTCCTTGAGCTGTGCATCCGATGGGCGAGTATTCGGATCTGTGGGACCACAGGCAGTGAGGCCTAGTAATAGTGTCGCTGATATTGCGGATGCAAGTATTGACTTCACTTTACGGCGAGCACTTCTGGTGAGATCCGGTTCTGTCCTCGAGGCGATGCTTCTCATATTTCAACTGTAACTCTTTTACACCCTTAGTTGTTGACTCTGACATGAAATTTGCCTTTTCCACAAAGGAAGTTTTTAGATGCCTTCACCGGTGGATAACCTTTTCGCGATTGCCAGAAATGCGCTTTCCTCTGCCCATGGCTACTTCAGAAAATTTCGGAACGCTCCCACCCCTCATTCACGGTGGCT
>CAINVP010000118.1 GCA_903854185.1 uncultured Actinomycetes bacterium | reverse complement strand
TTCAACGTGTGGAACTCATCAACGCAATTTCCGTGTTGGACGAAAGAAGGACAAGCCATGTTCTTCGGAGCATCACTTTCTGCAAAGTCCCTCTCTGACTATCTCAATGTCAGGTACAAGTATTTTCAGGATAATCCTGAATCCAGAACCGATCTACCACAGGGCAATATCGATTGGGTTGAGTACTTTACAAAAGCCGAAGAGAACAAGCAGGGTTGTGCCGCTGGTGGCATTTACGAATCAGGCGAGCTTGCCTTCGAGTACCTCTTCTCACTGCATGGAAAGCAAGGAATGATTGATTTATGGAAATCAATAGAGACTGCTCCAGATTTTGACACGGCACTTTTCGAAGTATTTGGTCGGCATAAAACGGACCTTTACAAGGCGTTTGGGGACTATATAGAGTCACAACTCGTTGAACTGAGAAAAAATAATTAATCAAAGAACTTGTGGGCGGTGAGGGTTTCGAACCCCCGACATCCTCGGTGTAAACGAGGCGCTCTACCACTGAGCTAACCACCCTGGTTGGGCGCCGGAATGCTCCGGCGACCAGCGGCAAACTCTACCGCTCAATTCCTATAATTAAAAAGCGAGCGCAGCCTTGTACTCCTCGAGATTACGCGCATCTCCGAGGCCATTAACAATCTGCCAGCGCAGAACGCCCTCTTGATCAATAATGAAGGTACCGCGAACTGCGCAGCCACGCTCTTCATCAAAGACGCCATATGCCTTCGCTGCTGCACCATGTGGCCAGAAATCTGCGAGCACAGGGAATTTATATCCCTCTTTCTCTGCATAGGCGCGCTGTGCGTACATAGGGTCACACGAGATTGCTACAAGCTGGACCTCATCGTTCTGGAATGCGCTGAAATCATCACGCAGTGCACAGAGCTCGCCGGTACAGATTCCCGAGAATGAGAATGGGTAAAAGAGTACGACGACTTTCTTTCCACGAAGGGATGAAAGTGTGATTGTCTCGCCGTGCTGATTGAGAAGTGAGAACTCTGGAGCTGGCTTTCCGATTTCAAGTGTCATGGCGTAAGCCTAGCGCGCCTTTGTTGCCCCAGCTTTTCTTGGGACTAACTTCGTTGCAGTCCATGCCGGCGTTGCTAGAAAGGTCCCAGCTAGTGTGAGTCCGGCGGTTGGAGCCGCATCTTGAATATCTGAAGGGTCCACATGGCCAGCTGTCCCAACCTTGGGAACCATTAGCCAGATTGGTCCTGTCTCGGATAGAAAGGTAAGGGCATCAACTAATTCATCAACGAGATCTCCGTCGCCATCGCGAAACCAGAGGAGAACAGCATCCACGACCTCGTCGGATTCATCAGCGAGGAGTTTTGAACCAACCCTCGCCTCGATTGCCTGGCGAAGTTCGCCATCGCAGTCAGCATCTTCTCCCACCTCAAGAAGGAGTTGCCCCTCAAGAAGTCCCATGCGTTCTACAACCGATGAAGGCCCCGATGGGGAGGTCAAAGATTTCTCCGCTTCTGCAGTGGCTACCCCTGGGTAGCGCGCGGGGGCGTTGTTGCCACCACAATTCCAAATAGTGATACCCATTGCCCAAGTACGCAAGGGGTAGAGCTATGAATTATTGAGAAATTTCGATTTTCGCCCAATAGAGGGAAAGATAGGGGTATGAGCACAGACTTCGGAGCACCGGATCATTTCACCGAACAGCTAGTCGATATCGACCCTCAGGAGACCTCGGAATGGCGAGAGTCTTTCAAGGCCGTCCTGAAGAACGCTGGTCCAGTTCGCGCTCGATACCTTACTTATGCGCTCTTGCAAGAAGCGAACGAGAACGATGTTGGCGTCTCGGCAATTCGTAAGACCGATTACATCAACACCATTCCTCCCCTTGCTGAGCCCGACTTCCCTGGCGATGAGACGATGGAGCGTCGTATCCGCGCAATCATCCGCTGGAACGCTGCCGTCATGGTGCACCGTGCGCAACGCCCAGGAATTGGCGTCGGCGGACACATCTCAACATTCGCATCATCCGCTTCGCTGTACGAAGTTGGATACAACCACTTCTTCCGCGGACCTGATCATCCAGGCGGCGGAGATCAAATCTTCTTCCAAGGACATGCCAGCCCAGGAATGTATTCCCGCGCATTCTTCGAAGGTCGCCTCACAGAGAATCAGATGGATGGCTTCCGTCAAGAGCTCTCACATGATGGCGGCGGCTTACCATCTTATCCTCACCCACGTTTGATGCCTGAGTTCTGGCAGTTCCCAACTGTCTCAATGGGTCTTGGACCAATCAACGCAATCTATCAAGCGCGTTATAACCGTTACCTACACGGGCGTGGCATTAAAGATACAAGCCAGCAACATGTCTGGGCATTTCTTGGTGATGGTGAAACTGATGAGCCAGAATCACTCGGAGCAATCAGCATAGCCGCGCGAGAGAAGTTAGATAACCTCACATTTGTCATTAACTGTAACTTGCAGCGCCTTGATGGCCCGGTCCGTGGCAATGGAAAGATTATTCAAGAACTTGAATCAATCTTCCGTGGTGCAGGGTGGAATGTCATCAAGGTTATCTGGGGTCGCGGCTGGGATGAACTACTTGCGAAAGATAAAGAGGGAGCTCTTGTTCAATTGATGAACAACACTCCTGATGGTGATTTCCAAACTTTTAAGGCCGAGAGCGGCGCCTATGTCCGCGAACACTTCTTTGGTCGCGATCCACGCACCGCTGCGATGGTTGCGGACTGGACGGACGATGAGATCTGGGCGCTTCGCCGCGGTGGTCATGACTATAAGAAGTTGTATGCCGCATATAAGAAGGCAATGGAGCCATCTGGTCGCCCAACAGTTATTCTTGCAAAGACAGTTAAGGGTTGGACGCTTGGTTCCCACTTTGAGGCTCGTAACTCAACCCACCAGATGAAGAAGATGACGCAAGAGGATCTCATCGGCTTCAAGAACACACTCAAACTTCCGATTGCAGATGAAGCAATCGATGCGAAGTTGCCACCGTACTTCCATCCTGGTGTTGAGTCAGCAGAATTTAAATACGCAATGGAACGTCGCAAGGCGCTCGGAGGAAGCGTTCCTTCGCGTAATCCAATTTCCCGTCCATTGGCGCAACCTCCGGCTGAGACATACGAATCAGTGAAGCGTGGTTCCGGTGCACAGCAAGTAGCAACCACGATGGCATTTGTTCGATTGCTGAAGGACTTAATCAAGGCGCCCGAAATGGGACCACGCTTTGTGCCGATCATTCCGGATGAGGCACGGACCTTCGGTATGGATTCACTCTTCCCTTCAATGAAGATCTACTCCCCTCTCGGCCAGACATATACATCTGTAGACCGCGAATTGATGCTCTCTTACAAAGAGTCAACATCTGGCGTCATTCTCCATGAAGGAATTAATGAGGCGGGCTCTACTGCATCATTCACAGCAGTTGGAACATCGTACTCAACTCACAACGAGCCAATGATTCCTATTTATATCTTCTACTCCATGTTCGGTTTCCAACGCACAGGCGATGCCTTCTGGGCAGCTTCTGATCAGATGGCGCGCGGCTTCGTTGTCGGTGCAACTGCGGGTCGCACCACACTTAATGGCGAGGGCCTTCAACACGAAGATGGCCACTCGTTATTGTTGGCCGCGACAAATCCAGCAGTCGTTGCCTACGACCCAGCATTTGCATTTGAACTTGGTCATATCGTGCGCGATGGCCTTCGCCGTATGTATGGCGAGAATAGCGAGAACATTTACTACTACCTCACTGTCTATAACGAGCCAATTCTTCAACCAGCAGAGCCAGCAAACCTCGATGTTGATGGTCTAACACGCGGCATCTACCTCTACTCCCCTGCATCCAAGAGCAAGAGAGAGGCACAGATTCTCGCCTCTGGAATTTCCATGCAGTGGGCGCTCAAGGCGCAAGAGTTGCTTGCTACGGATTGGGATATCAACGCAAGCGTCTGGTCTGTTACATCCTGGAATGAGCTTCGTCGTGATGGCCTCGCAGTTGATCGTCATAACTTGGTCAACCCAGATGATAAGAAAACCGCATACATCTCTAAGAAGTTGCGCGGTCGGGTCGGCCCAGTCATTGCAGTCAGCGATTTCATGCGCGCAGTGCAGGATCAAATCTCTCCATGGATTGAGCAGCCATTTGTCTCACTCGGAACTGATGGTTTCGGTATGTCAGATACACGTGGCGCACTTCGCCGCCACTTCATGGTCGATGCCGAATCTATTGTCGTCGCGACTATTGCCAAACTCGTCGAAACAGGAGAGATTAAGGGCAAGGTATTGAAGGAGGCTCTCCAGAAGTACCAGATCCATGACGTCAAAGCAGCTGACCCAGGAAATACAGAAGGATCCGGATGATTACTCGCTTTCCAGTAGTAGATATCGCCCCGACGATTTACTTCGGGGGCGAATTTCTACCTGCGAAAGCGATTGCAAATGAATCCATTCCAGTCTCGGCAACAATTTTTCGGGAAGGCCACGAGACCTTCACTGCCGAAGTAGTTCTCTTCAATCCTAAGGGTCAGGTGGAGTCCCGCTCACCGATGCGTGAAATCTGGGAGGGCACTGACCGCTTCGAAGGTATCGTTCGCCCAACAGCTACTGGCTGCTGGCAATTCGCCATCGAAGTGAGAGATGCAAAGGGTATTAACTCTTCCTCTGAAAAATTTGCAATCAAAGTAGAAGGCGATCGCGCACTCGTTGGCTCATGGTATGAATTTTTTCCCCGCAGTGAAGGCGCTATAAGGCGCCCTGATGGAACTGTTCAGAGCGGAACTTTTAAGAGTGCGACCGCCTCGCTCGCCCGAGTCGCTGAGATGGGCTTTGATGTTCTCTATCTACCGCCTATTCATCCGATTGGCATTGACTTCCGAAAAGGTAAGAACAATTCCACAAGCTGTGAGCCGGGCGATCCAGGAGTTCCGTGGGGCATTGGAGGCGCCGCCGGTGGTCACGATGTTGTGAACCCTGAACTTGGGACGCTAGAAGATTTCACGAACTTTGTTGCTGCTGCGAAGAAGCTAAAGATTGATGTCGCCCTCGACTTAGCGTTGCAGTGTTCTCCTAATCATCCTTGGGTAAAAGAGCATGAAGAATGGTTCACAAAACGTGCCGATGGAACAATCGCCTACGCCGAGAATCCACCGAAGAAATATCAGGATATCTACCCGATTAATTTTGATAACGATTATCAAGGTTTACTCACTGAAGTTCTACGCATCGTTCGGTTCTGGATTGCCACTGGAGTAACTATCTTCCGCGTTGATAATCCGCATACGAAGCCGGTTCATTTCTGGCAGGATCTCATCGGCACCATCAACGACGAGCGGCCAGATGTGGTCTTCTTAGCAGAGGCCTTTACTCGCCCCGCCATGATGCACTCGCTCGGTAAGGCTGGCTTTCAACAGTCATATACCTATTTCACATGGCGCACTACGAAGGCAGAACTCACCTCGTATGGCTCCGAAGTCGCTCATGAGACGGCAGCATTCTTCCGTCCAAATTTCTGGGTCAATACACCAGATATCTTGCCGCACCACTTGCAGAGTGGAAATCCAGCTGTCTTTGCCCTTCGCGCACTGCTTGCTGCAACGATGTCGCCATCGTGGGGAATGTATGCCGGCTATGAGCTGTATGAGCACATTCCTCTCAAAGAAGGTGGTGAGGAGTACCGCGACTCTGAGAAGTATGAAATTAAAGTACGTGATTGGGATAAAGCGAAGAAGAATGGCTTAACACTCGCTCCGTATATAGCGAGCCTTAATAAGATTCGTAGAGAGAACGTCGCGCTTCAGCGCTTACGGAATCTACATTTTCACGAGACCGATTCAGATCACCTCATCGCATACAGCAAGCGCGAAGGAGATAACCTACTTCTCATTATCGTTAATCTTGACCCAACGCGCGCTCAAGAGTCGACTGTGCACTGGAACCTGCATTCACTTGGAATATCCAGCGAGGTATTCGACGTAGAAGACCTACTCTCCGGCGAGAAGTATTCTTGGTCAACACATACCTTCGTACGACTTGATCCAGCGCGTCCCGTAGGTCGAGTTGCGCACATCTGCAAAGTAAAGATCTGATGAGCTTCTTTAAGAAGATCCTCAAGCCTGGCAGTGCGCCAAAGAGCAAAGTTGAAGTTCAATTCCCGCCAGTTGGTTATCTAAATCCTCACTCAACCCTTGGTGAGGTAGATCTCTATCTCATCGGTGAGGGACGCCACGAGAAGTTGTGGGAAGTCCTCGGCGCACATGTGAAGCGGACTGAAAGTGGCGAATTAATCGGTACCGCCTTCTCGGTTTGGGCACCCAATGCGAAAAATGTAAGTCTGATTGGTGACCATAACTTTTGGGATAACGGATCTCACCCGATGATTCCACTAGGCGGAAATGGCATCTGGGAGCTTTTTATTCCAGATCTTGGTCCAGGTGCAAAATATAAATTTGCCATCGAAACCTACGATGGTCGCTGGGTAGATCATGCTGACCCACTTGCCCAGTCAACAGAGGTTCCACCCCATACCGCCTCTATCGTTTGTGAATCTACCTATGCATGGCAAGACAGCTCTTGGATGGAGGCTCGTAAGAGCTTCGAGCCATGGCGGGCGCCAGTAAGCGTCTATGAAGTTCATCTCGGCTCTTGGCGGCCAGGACTTTCCTATCGTGACCTTGCAGTTCAACTCGTTGAATATTTAACGGTCGAGGGTTTCACTCACGTGGAATTTCTCCCAGTCATGGAGCATCCCTTTGGCGGTTCGTGGGGATACCAAGTCACCTCCTTCTTCGCCCCCACCTCACGATTTGGTTCACCGGATGATTTTCGATTCCTCGTTGATTCACTACACGCGGCCGGAATCGGCGTTATTTTGGATTGGGTACCTGCTCACTTTCCTAAAGATGAGTGGGCACTTGCTCGCTTCGATGGAACCGCACTGTATGAGCATGAAGATCCTCGGCTCGGTGAACATCCCGATTGGGGCACTCTCATCTTCAATTACGGACGGAACGAGGTCCGCAACTTTGTCGTTGCGAGTGCGCTGTATTGGCTAGCTGAGTTTCATATTGATGGAATTCGAGTAGATGCAGTGGCGTCGATGCTCTATCTGGACTACTCACGCAAAGAGGGCGAGTGGTTACCGAACAAGTTTGGTGGCCGAGAGAACTTAGAAGCGGTCACTCTTTTGCAAGAGGTAACGGCGACGGCCTACCGCCACGCTCCAGGAATCATGATGCTCGCCGAGGAATCGACGGCATGGGGCGGAGTCACAAAACCAACATCAGAGAATGGCCTCGGCTTTGGCTTTAAATGGAATATGGGCTGGATGCATGACACCCTGGAGTACATCAAACATGAGCCAATCCATCGTAGTTATCACCACAATGAAATCACTTTCTCAATTCTCTACGCCTGGAGTGAGAACTTCATGCTGCCACTTAGCCACGATGAAGTAGTACATGGCAAGGGATCACTTATTGCAAAGATTCCAGGTGATCGATGGCAACAATTCGCGACCCTTCGCGCACTGTATGGCTTCATGTGGGCGCACCCAGGAAAGAAGTTGCTCTTTATGGGATGTGAATTTGGCCAGAACGATGAGTGGAGTGAATCTCGCTCACTCGACTGGCACCTGACTGAATTCGATGATCACCGAGGCGTGCAGAGTTCAGTTGCATCAATGAATGCAATCTATAAGGTGGAGCCATCCCTCTGGGAGCAAGATTGCACTCCAGCTGGATTTACCTGGATAGTGAATAACGATGGGGCGGGAAATACCCTCGCCTTCTCCCGTTGGTCAGAAGGAGGCGATTGCCTCGTGAGCATCACTAACTTCTCCCCTAACGTTCATGAGAACTACGCGCTCACACTTCCGAAGGCCGGAAAATGGCGCGAGGTCCTCAATACCGATGCAGTGGTGTTTGGTGGCAGCGGCGTAACAAATCAAAAAATTACAGTACGGCAAGGAGAAGAGACACACCTTCGTATCCCACCACTTGCAACTATTTGGCTGAAGCTCACTTAGCTTGTTCGAGTATCGCTAACCAACTTCGACATTCGTGAGAGGATCACGAGGAAGATTGCTGGAATAGCCATTGCCAGGGTAATTGAGGTTGCCTGAGCAATCCAGGCCATCGCTACTTTCAATACAAAGAAGGCGATGGTGTTGAGCATTGCCAATTGAGCGACAATCACCCCGCCAGAGAGTGAGGATTTAGTATTTAGGATTGTCGTTAAAATCGGGGCCAAAATTGAAGAGCCAAGTCCACCGATGAAGAATGCTAAGACTGCCAACGCAATTGCTAAACCGCGGTGGTGTGGCGCTAAATACTTCGCACTCTGCGAGAGCGATAGGAAGCCAATGCCGCTAAGTAGACAACCGAGCTTGAACCAGTATCTCTCTGGACGAATCTTCGTCAATCGATGGGCATTAAGTCGACCAAGTATCATCGCGAACATAAATGCGATGTAACTCAAGGTAGCACTTGATTCA
>CAINVP010000117.1 GCA_903854185.1 uncultured Actinomycetes bacterium | reverse complement strand
TCTGCTTCCACCATCATGATTGCTACGTCATCGCCAGCGATGCGTCCTGCAACAACCATGTCGAATGTAGCTTCAGCGAGATCGCTGTGATTTGGGAATGCAACCCATTGACCCTTGATTAGAGCAACGCGAACTCCACCGACTGGACCAGAGAATGGTAAGCCTGCAAGTTGTGTTGACATGGACGCTGCGTTGATAGCAATGACGTCATACATGTGATCTGGGTGGATTGACATTACGGTCGCAACGATCTGAACTTCGTTACGAAGACCCTTGACGAATGATGGGCGTAGTGGGCGGTCAATCAGACGACAGGTAAGAATTGCATCTTCTGATGGACGACCCTCGCGGCGAAAGAATGATCCTGGGATCTTTCCTGCTGCGTACATGCGCTCTTCAACATCCACTGTGAGTGGGAAGAAGTCGAACTGATCTTTAGGTGCCTTTGAGGCGGTAGTCGCCGAGAGAATCATCGTCTCGTCATCTAAATAGACGACTGCGGTTCCTGCGGCTTGCTGAGCGAGTCTTCCTGTTTCAAAGCGAATCTCGCGCTTTCCAAACTTACCGTTATCAATTGTTGCAACGGTGAACTTCACATCTTGACCCTCCATGGGTCGCTCCATTTCTCAATTCAACGCATCAGAAAATGGATCTTCAGTCGAAGTCCACGGTGACTCACCGTAAACCACTACCGAGGACCTATTAGCTGATGCGTTGATTGGTTTACTTAAATTATCGGCGAATACCGAGCTTTTCGATAATCGCTCTGTAACGTGTTACATCTGTCTTTGCAAGGTACTGGAGTAAGCGACGACGCTTACCAACCATGAGAAGAAGGCCACGACGGTTGTGGTGGTCATTCTTATTTGTCTTGAGGTGTTCTGTAACCTCAGCGATGCGCTTAGACAAGAGCGCAATCTGGCTTTCAGGACTTCCCGTGTCAGTGGCAGAAGCGCCGTACTTTGCAATAATTTCTTTTTTCTCATGTGGCTGTAGCGCCATAGTGCACTCCTTGTTCTGTCACGAGGGCCTCGGTGTTATTCACGAAGGCTCGCTTACTCGCTTTATGCAAGGCAAAGGCTACCAGCGGGGGTTGAGCGTGCGAAATCGGGCTCAATTCACGCCTGATTAAGAAAAGATTGGCCCTACGGTGCGTGCCCGCTTCAGCTCGAAGAAGCCCTCAACGCTCATGATTGCTGAGAGGCCATCCCAGAGGCGCCCGGCATCCTCGCCCTTAGGGGCTGGTGAGATGACCGGCCCAAAGAAGCCGACGCCGTTGAGCGCTACGACAGGTGTTCCTACATCGTTTCCTACGAGGGCGATTGCCCGCTTATGGCTTTCAATCATTGGCTCATCCCACGATTCATCATGGGCAATCGCGAGCAACTCCGCTGGCAGGCCAGCTTCCGCAAGTGCGGCGGCAATGAGTTCATCGCTTACCTTCTCTTTCTTGAGATGAATCCGGGTACCCATCGCGGTATAGAGGCGGAGCACTGCATCGTTATCGTGCTGCTTCATGACGGCAGCAATAACGCGTACTGGACCCCAAGCCTTTGCAAAAGCGTTCTTGTGCGCCTCATCAACTTCTCTATCCTTGTTCAAATAGGCCAGGCTCATAACGTTCCAACGAGGAGCAATCTCGCGCACCGCCGCTGCTTCAATCATCCAGCGTGAAGTAATCCAAGCAAAGGGGCAGATCGGATCAAACCAGATATCAACTTCGGTCTTCATGGGTGCTCTCTCCTGTTATGTGGCTATTTAAGAAGTTCGATCGCTTTTGAGCAATCAAGCTTCATCTGTACTAACAACTCATCTAATGAATTAAATTTCAAGGTATCACGAAGTCGGAAATTGAATTCAAGTTTTGCTTCGTGATCATAAAGATCAAGTCCCGATTCACCAATGGCGTAAGCCTCAACTTGGCGACCTCGTACCCCAGGGAAAGTTGGATTTGTTCCAATGGAGATGGCTGACTTCCACCTATGCTCTCCGACCTGCAACCAGCCAGCGTAGATTCCATCAGCCGGGATAGTTGCATGATCTGCTAACCCGATATTGGCAGTCGGGTAACCGATCTCTCGACCACGCTTCTCTCCGTGAACCACTGGGCCACGGAGGAAAAATGGGCGGGTTAAGAGTTCATGCGCGCGTTCAACATCGCCATCTACTATCAACGAGCGGATTCGAGTTGAAGAGATTGCCGAACCACGATCCTGTTCGAGATCTACACCGCTTACTCCAAAACCTGCACCGCAATTCTGCAGCGTTTCAAGGCTACCGGACGCCTTGAAACCAAAGGTGAAATTTGAGCCAACTGTTACATGTGTAGCTCTCAACGTCTCGACTAGAACTTGTTGAATAAACTCTTCCGGGCTCTTTCCGGCAAATTCTTTTGTAAATTCAATGACGACAACTTCAGCGGCGCCACTCGCTTCAAGAAGTTGAATGCGATCTTCCAGGGAAACGAGAAATGTGGGAGTGCGCTCAGGT
>CAINVP010000116.1 GCA_903854185.1 uncultured Actinomycetes bacterium | reverse complement strand
GACTGGTACTTGGGTGATTATCGCCAACCGAGCTATTCCGGTCTTTGCCCGCATCGGCCAACCGTTTTCGTCACGAGTGAGAGTTCCCTCCGGATAGACACCAAAGCAGTGGCCAGCCTCAAGCAGCGACTTCGCATGCTGAAGTGAATCTTTTGCGCTCTCACTCTCTCGATTGACTGGAATTTGACCCGAACCGGCGATGATCCTTCCAATAATGGGAATCTTAAATACAGAGGCCTTACCTAGAAAACGAGGAGCTCGTCCATTCGCATAGAGGAAGTGTGCAAAGAGCAGCGGGTCGGCGTAAGAGATGTGATTACAGACAACAATCACAGCGCCGCTCTTCGGAAGATTTTCTTGGCCTATCCACGTCCGTTTGGTGAGCGCCTTCAAGATTGGAATTACAACAAGCACCGCCCCTTTAAAGTACTTGTTAGTACCCAGTGGGTATCCCGTGGGCGGGGCGTAATTCATATGAAAATCTTACGCGCTGAGATGAAGAAAGGGAGACCCACGTGGGTCTCCCTTTCTCGTAAAGTAAGAACGTTACTTCTTCTTTGCTGCCTTCTTGACAACCTTCTTAGCTGCTGGCTTCTTAGCTGCGGCCTTCTTTGGAGCTGCCTTCTTGACAACCTTCTTAGCTGCTGGCTTCTTAGCTGCGGCCTTCTTTGGAGCTGCCTTCTTGACAACCTTCTTAGCTGCTGGCTTAGCGACAGGCTTAGCAACAACCTTTACAGGAGGCTTTGGAGCTGCCTCAAGCTTGCGTGCGCCTGAGATAACTTCCTTGAGCGCCTTCGCAGGCAGGAAACGAACCTTCTTGCTCGCCTTGATCTGGATGGTCTCACCAGTGAATGGGTTGCGGCCCTTGCGTGCAGCGCGATCAACCTTCTTGAACTTACCGAAATCATTGATCATTACGTCTTCACCCTTAGAGATGTTACGTACGATTGAATCAAAGACGATATCAACAGCGCGTGCTGCTTCCTTCTTGCTGTCACCAAAGTGTGGTGCCAAATATGCAATGAACTGGGCCTTGTTCATGAATTCCCCTTATATTTACGCGTAAATACTAAGCAATTGCTTAATACGTTATAAATGTACGCAGGTGTGGAGATATTCATCGATATACCGCTCGGTGTGTCGCAGTAAAAAAATTCACTTTTTACGCGTAAAAAACTCTAAATCTTGAGTTTAGAGTTTCAACTCACTGAGAGGATGGTGTGAGAAACCAGCGTATTTCGCTGGTTTTACGCGTATTTATGAGAGTACGGGAAGCGTCTTCACCTTGTAGGAAGGTCGACTGCCCTCAAAAGTAGTGACCGCATCTATCTTTTTAAGGGTAAGACCAATGTCATCAAGACCCTCCATCAAACGCCAGCGGGTGTAATCATCTATCTCAAAGGAGTAACTCTTCTCCCCCATAGTCACAGTCTTACTCTCCAGGTTCACCGTAAGTGAAGTAGCAGGCGAGGCCTCAACGGTATTCCAGATCTCTTCAACGCTCTCTTGCGGCAAAATCACCGTGAGCAGGCCCGCCTTCTGCGAGTTCCCGCGAAAGATATCTGCAAAGCGACTTGAGATCACAACTTTGAAGCCGTAATTTTGAAGCGCCCAGACAGCATGCTCACGCGAGGAACCGGTACCGAAGTCCACGCCAGCAACCAGAATGGTGCCATTCTTAAATGCATCGTTGTTGAGAATGAATTCTGGATCATTTCGCCAAGCACCAAAGAGTCCATCCTCAAATCCGCTCTTTGTCACACGCTTCAAATAGACCGCAGGAATAATCTGATCGGTATCAACATTGCTGCGGCGGAGCGGGACTGCAGTGCCAGTATGCGTTACAAATTTTTCCATTTTATCCTCGCTTACAAATCTGCCGGTGATGAGAGAGTTCCGCGAATTGCAGTTGCTGCAGCAACGAGCGGACTGACAAGGTGTGTACGGCCGCCTTTTCCTTGACGACCTTCAAAGTTTCGGTTGGATGTTGATGCAGAACGCTCACCAACTGCGAGCTGGTCCGGATTCATTCCTAGGCACATAGAGCAACCTGCATTGCGCCACTCAGCGCCGGCATCCCTAAAGACCTTATCTAGGCCTTCACTCTCAGCTTGAAGGCGGACTCGGGCTGAACCTGGCACCACAAGCAGGCGAAGTGAAGGGCTAATTTTCTTGCCCTTCAAAATATCTGCAGCTGCGCGTAAATCCTCGATTCGACCATTCGTACACGAGCCAAGGAAGACGGTGTCGACCTTAATCTCCTTCAGAGGGGTTCCGGCCGTCAGACCCATGTAAGTCAATGCGCGCTCTGCAGCCCCGCGCTCTTCCGGATCGCTGATATCTGCTGGGTTGGGGACTGAAGCGTTAAGTGGAAGTCCTTGACCAGGGTTTGTACCCCAGGTGACAAATGGCTCTAACTCATCCGCATTAATCTCAATCTCAACATCAAACTTCGCATCGGCATCAGTTGTAAGGCCGCGCCAGTATTCAACAGCAGCGTCCCAATCAGCACCTTGCGGAGCGTGTGGCTTATCTTTGATGTATGCGAAGGTCTTCTCATCTGGAGCGATCAATCCGGCACGTGCGCCAGCTTCAATCGACATATTGCAGATTGTCATGCGACCTTCCATGGATAGCGGTGTAATCGCGCTGCCACGGTACTCGAGCACATAACCCTGTCCCCCGCCAGTACCAATCTTCGCGATGATGGCAAGGATGATGTCCTTACTGGTGACTCCCTCTTTCAGAGTTCCATTGACGTTGATTGCCATTGTTTTGAATGGCTTCAGCGGAAGTGTCTGTGTTGCAAGGACATGTTCAACTTCGGATGTGCCGATGCCAAATGCAAGAGCGCCGAATGCGCCGTGTGTTGATGTATGCGAATCACCGCAGACGATTGTCATACCAGGTTGCGTTAATCCGAGCTGTGGCCCAACGACGTGGACGATTCCTTGTTCTGCATCGCCAAGAGAGTGAATGCGAACTCCGAACTCTGCGCAGTTTTTTCGCAATGTATCTACCTGCAATTTGGAGACTGGGTCAGCGATCGGTTGATCAATATTTGTGGTTGGGACGTTGTGGTCCTCAGTCGCTATCGTGAGATCCGGGCGACGTACCGGGCGACCGGCAAGACGGAGGCCATCAAAAGCCTGAGGGCTAGTCACTTCGTGAATGAGGTGTAGATCGATGTACAACAAATCGGGCTCACCTTGCGCGCTCGCGACCACGTGATCTGCCCAGATCTGCTCGGCTAAAGTCTTTCCCATAAGCCCTCTTTCCCTCATTCTTAAGGAATCTAATTCCACCAGTCGTATCGCGTATTCCATAATTTGCGTATCAAAGTATGAGATGGCAGTATTACATTGTGGATATGAAAAAGAATAGCGGAGTTGGCGTATTAGATAAAGCCGTCAGAATCTTGGCGACGTTGGAATCTGGTCCGCACTCCCTCTCTGAATTGGTTGCGGCAACTGGGATTGCTCGCCCTACTGCTCACCGGTTAGCGGTTGCATTGGAATTCCACAGACTTGTCGCTCGAGATTTAATGGGGCGCTTTGTCCTTGGCCCACGATCGACAGAACTAGCCGCATCGGCGGGCGAAGATCGGCTTCTGGCAGTTGCTGGACCAGCACTAGCAACGCTCCGCGATGTTACCGGCGAGAGCGCCCAGCTCTATCGCCGACAGGGCGATCAACGCATCTGTGTAGCAAGTGCAGAGCGAGCAAGTGGATTGAGAGACTCTGTGCCCGTGGGTACAACGCTCTCGATGCAAGCCGGTTCTGCTGCACAAATTCTTCTCTCTTGGGAAGATCCAGATAAATTGCATCGCGGATTAAACAATGCGAAATTTAATGCGGCAAGTCTGAGTGCGGTTCGCCGACGTGGGTGGGCCCAATCAGTTGGTGAACGAGAAGTTGGAGTCGCATCTGTCTCTGCGCCAGTCCGTGGGCCGAACAATAAAGTTATAGCTGCAGTCAGTATCTCTGGCCCGATTGAACGCCTGGGACGTCAACCAGGTCGCCTATATGCGGCGCAAGTCGTTGCGACAGCTGCACGGCTGACTGAATATTTAGCTCAAGGAAAATAGAAAATCCCCCCGACTATAAGTCAGGGGGATCTTGTAGCCCCGAAGGGATTCGAACCCTCGTAGCTGGCTTGAGAAGCCAGAGTCCTAGGCCGCTAGACGACGGGGCCCTAGGCCGCTGATCGAGCCGTATAACGGGCAAATAAGCGGTGAAACATAGTTGTGGCTGGGGTACCAGGACTCGAACCTAGACTAACTGAACCAGAATCAGTTGGGCTGCCAATTACCCCATACCCCACTACAACAATGGGAGAGGATACCCTGCCTGGGAACGGTTAGCGAACCGAGGCAATACGTTCGAGCGACTTCTCCTTGCCTAGGAGCTCCATAGATTCAAAGAGTGGCGGGCTGATATGGCTGCCCGTGACGGCAATACGGACCGCTCCAAAGGCGATACGGGGCTTGAGGCCGAGCTCTTCGATTAGGGCGGCGCGGAGCACCTCTTCGATTGTCCCATGGCTCCACTCGGTGAGGCCGCTGAGGCGCTCGTGGGCGAGGGTAAGAATCTTCTTGGAATCGGCATCGGAGATCTTCACAAGTGACTCTGCTTCAACTGCAAAGTTCGAGACAAAGAGGAAGTTCAAGAGGGCTGGAATCTCCGAGAGCTTTGTGATGCGCTCCTGAATAATCGGAAGCGCTGCCTTAGTGAGCGCTACCTCTGCTTCACTGCCCGTGTGGACTCCAGCGTTCACAAGGAATGGAAGTGACCAGGTGAAGAACTCCTCTGGCGTCAGCGCCCGAATCTTGTCGCCGTTGATTGCTTCAAGTTTCTTCATATCAAAACGTGCTGGGCTGGAATGAACGCGCTCTACGGTGAAGAGTTCAGCTAACTCCTTCATCGTCACATTCTCGCGATCTTCTCCTGGAGACCAACCGAGAAGAGCGAGATAATTACAGATTGCCTCTGGCAGGTATCCAGCTTCGCGATACCACGAGATTGAGGTCTCACCATTTCGCTTTGAGAGCTTTGCATTGTCCTGACCCATAACAAAGGGAAGATGGGCAAAGAGTGGGTACTCATCCGGGCTCACACCCATCGCCTGATAGACGCGGATCTGACGGGGCGTCGAGGAGAGAAGATCTTCCCCACGAAGCACATGAGTGACCTGCATCAAGACATCGTCGACTGCAACTGCCAAGGTATAGAGAGGTGAACCATCAGCACGTACTAAGACAAAATCCGGTACGAAGTTATGATCAAATTTCACTTCACCACGAATGAGATCGGTGAAGATGGTTTCGCCCTCAGGCATACGCATACGGACTACTGGTTTACGTCCCTCGGCTTCATAAGTCGCGATCTGCTCAGGCGATAGTGAACGGCAATGACCGTTATAACCTGGTGCAACATTCGCTTTACGTTGCGCCTCGCGCACGGCTTCTAGCTCATCTGCTGAGCAGTAACAATGATAGGCATCGCCTTGGGCAAGAAACTTTGCTGCCCATTCGGCATAGATATCAAGACGTTGGCTCTGGAGATAAGGACCGTTAGGGCCGCCTACTTCAGGACCCTCGTCCCAATCCATTCCAAGCCACTTCAAGGTATCAATTGCCTTCTGAATATATTCATCGGTTACTCGTTCAGTATCCGTGTCTTCAATGCGGAAGATGAAGGTGCCACCGGTGTGACGGGCGTATGCCCAATCAAAGAGCGCGGTGCGGATATTTCCGACGTGCAACTCCCCCGTTGGTGATGGCGCAAAGCGAACGCGGACTGGTCTATTAGTTGGCACGAGCTGACACCTTATTCACGAGAGAACCGATTCCGTCAATTGAAATTTCAACTTCACCGCCGGCCGGCATTGGACCAATTCCTGCTGGTGTACCTGTCAGGATCACATCACCAGGAAGGAGAGTCATAACGGAGGTTACAAATTCGATAATCTGAGGAATCTTAAAAATCATTGAACTCAACGGCTCCGATTGCTTGAGTTCGCCATTGACGCGAGTCTCAATCTTCTGATCGCCGGGGATGAAATCTGTCTCGATCCACGGCCCTAGCGGACAGAAGGTATCGAAGCCCTTTGCTCGAATCCACTGCCCATCCTTCTTCTGCAGATCGCGGCTAGTCACATCATTTGCAATGGTGTAACCCCAGATCACATCTGAGGCTCGCTCTGCTGGCACCTCTTTGCAGATACGCGAGATAACGATTGCGAGTTCGCCTTCAAAATCTATTGAAGGTGCCATCCGGGGCCACTGAATCGTCTCTCGGGGTCCAATAACGGAGGTATTTGGCTTAAGGAAGATGATGGGTTCATCTGGAACTGCGGAGTTCATCTCGGCCGCATGGTCGGCGTAGTTCTTGCCCACGCAGACAACCTTGCTGCGAGGAATGACAGGGGCAACCAGACGAACATCATCAATCTTGACCGTATTCTCGGTTGGGACAATCCCAGAGTAGAGCGGGTCCCCTTTCAGAACGAGAAGAGTTCCTTGATCATTGAGCATGCCAAAGAGTGGATCGGTGCCAAGACCGGCGCTTTCAGGGGCGACAAACCGTGCGATACGCATAGGGCGAGCCTACAACTACAACTGCGCTGGGGCCGAACCAGCCTCTTCCGAAATCCGTTGAGCCAATATTGTGGCGATTCGGTGGCGTCGTCCTACTGGTCGCTCGGCCGTTAACTGCCAACCGTCGATGGCGATAGTGGAACCCGGAATCGGAACGCGGCCAAGACTCTTCGCTAATAGACCACCTACGGTATCCACATCTTCTCGAGCTGAGTCCGAAATTTTCACGGAGAACTCATCCTCAAAATCTTCAATATGCAGACGGGCGCTAAGGCGGGCGGTGTCCCCGTCAAGGTGTTCAATCTCAGCGATCTCGTCATCGTACTCATCAGCGATCTCTCCGACGATCTCCTCCAAGATATCTTCAATCGTAATCAGCCCTGCAACGCCACCATATTCATCCACAACGATTGCCATATGGCTCTGATCGCGTTGCATCTCTTTCAATAATTCAGCTGCACTCTTGGTTTCAGGGACGAAGGTTGCTTCCCTGATGTGTTGTCCCACACTTTCAGTCTGCTCAACTTCGTGCCGCTCATGAACGCGCTTCGCGAGGTCCTTCACATAGGCGATTCCCACAATCTCATCGAGGTTATCTTTGATAACCGGAATTCGCGTAAAGCCAGAACGGAGTGCCAATGAGAGGCCCTGGCGAAGGGTCTTCTCCGACTCAATCCAGACCATATCGGTTCGTGGCACCATGAGTTCACGGATTAACGTCTCATCCAAATCAAAGACTGAATGAATCATCTCGCGCTCGGACTCTTCTACTAACCCTCGTTCACTTGCTTGATCAACCAGATCACGAAGTTCAGCCTCATTTGAGAATGGACCCGTCTTAAAGCCGCGACCCGGCGTGATTGCATTTCCGATCGCAATGAGCAACGTAGTTAGTGGCCCGAGGGTCTTCGCCAATATATCGGCGACAAGTGCGGCCGGTCTGGCCCACTTCATCGCATTTTGACGTCCTAATGTGCGTGGACCAATTCCAACTACAACATAACTTAGAAGGACCATTACGCCGATTGTGCTAATGACTTTCCAGGTGCGGTGAGTTTCACCGCTAATGACGGAGTCAGCTACCAAGACCGTGGCAGTAAGTTCGCAGACTTTTCGAACTAAGAGAAGTACATTCATGTAGCGATATGGTTCTTGGATAACGCGCAGCAGGCGTTGAGCTTGCTTTGGCTTATCTTCAATCAAATCATCCACAAGGACGCGCGAAATTGAGGTTAGGGCTGATTCGCTACCAGCTAGGAATCCAGCAAAGAGCAGAAGTGAGGCGACAATAAGAATGACCAAGGCGCTCATGCCGTAGCCCGCCAAGCCACCAAGATCTGATTCTGTAGACCAAACATCGCGGCCTCTTCTTCGGCATCTCGATGGTCATAGTTCAGGCAGTGCAGCACGCCATGAACCGTCAAAAGTTCTAACTCGTGTTGTAGGGGGTGGGTAAGGCCTTGTCGGGAAATCTCTGCTTGCGCGAAAGTTGGACATAGAACGATTGTTCCGAGTAGGCCGCTATCGCCAGAATATGGCGTTAACTCATCAATGGGAAATGAGAGAACATCAGTTGGGCCTTCCAAGCCCATCCATTGAACGTGGAGATCCGATATTTCATCTTCCTCAACGATGGTGATCTCCAAATCGCAATCAGGAGCTAATCCCATCTCTGTCATTGCAAAAGTTGCTACCGAGACAAGGGCTAATTCATCGACGGTGGATTTAGATTCGTTTGATAGTTCTATATTCATGCTCTTCGTCCCACCGCCCATACGCATCCACAATATCTCCGACGAGGCGGTTGCGCACCACATCCTCCGAAGTGAGCTGCATAAAGGTAATTCCATCCACTCCTGCAAGAACGTTCTGCACAATACTTAAACCGGATTTCGAAGCTGAAGGAAGATCCACTTGCGTCACATCGCCAGTTATCACCATCTTCGATCCAAAACCGAGGCGGGTCAAGAACATCTTCATCTGCTCAGCAGAGGTGTTCTGCGCCTCATCCAAGATTACAAAGGCATCATTTAAAGTGCGACCACGCATATATGCAAGCGGCGCTATCTCAATCACGCCACTTGCCATCAGCCTCGGAATTGAATCTTGATCAATCATGTCATGCAGCGCATCAAAGAGCGGTCGCAGATATGGATCAATCTTCTCTTGAAGTGTGCCGGGCAAGAAACCCAAGCGCTCTCCCGCTTCTACTGCCGGCCGAGTCAGAATAATGCGATTCACTTCTTTGGCTTGGAGTGATTGAATCGCCTTCGCCATTGCCAGGTAGGTCTTTCCAGTTCCAGCAGGTCCTAGCCCAAAGGTAATAGTGCTCTCATCAATCGCCTCAACATATCGCTTCTGATTTGCAGTCTTTGGGCGGATCGATTTTCCACGGTTGCTCAGAATATTGAGCGAGAGGACATCTGCCGGATGATCAACTGGTTCATGCTTCAACATTCCAATGGAACGCTCTACCAATTCATCGGTAAGGCTCTGTCCGGCGCGAAGCAAAACGAGTAACTCCGTTAGTAGGCCATGTAAGCCATCGACTTGGGTTGATGCGCCCCGTGCAAAAATTTCATTTCCGCGTACCGTGATTGTGAGTTCAGGAAAGGCGGCCTCGATAAGGCGAAGGTGCGAGTCTCCAGGTCCAACGAGTGCGACCATGGGAATTGCAATCGGGACTGTAATCAGTGCGGGCTCCATTGAGCGGTATCTTATTACCCAGCGGGCCAGGTAAACGAGCGCCCGCCCAAGAGGTGAAGATGAGCGTGAAAGACGCTCTGGCCGGCGCTCTCACCCGAATTGAAGACCGTTCGATGCCCTGACAGGGCGCGCTCATCGGCTAACTTCTGCGCCACCGCAAAGAGCTCGCCTACTAGCGTCGGGTTGGCGTTGGCCAACGCCCCCACATGTGTGAAATGCGCCCGTGGAATAACCAAGATATGAGTCGGCGCTTGGGGCGCAAGATCATTAAAGGCCACAACGCGCTCATCGCTGTACAGGAGATCCACTGGGATATCACCCTGAGCAATCTTGCAGAAGATGCAATCCATATCTGTCTCCACTCCTAGAACCGACCAATGAGCGTCTGAACTGCAATGAGGGCGGCGATACCCGCGTGGGCAGAACGCAGAACCGGTCTACCTAAGGTAACAATTTTGGCACCTGCCTCCGAAAGAGTGGCGAGCTCGTCCTCACTGATGCCTCCTTCGGGACCGACGACGCAGATGATGGAACGAATTCTGGCGAGATCGGATTGCGCCAGCGCTGCAGAGAGTTTTGCTTCGGCTGATTCATGAAAGACAAGAATGAGAGTTCCGGAACCTGAAAGTTTCGCAAGTTCACTCGTTGAAATAGGGAAATCAATCTGGGGAACGGTAAATCTGCGAGATTGCTTTGCTGCAGTTTGAGCCGCTTGCAAGTACTTCTCGCCCGAGTCCTCTTTCCACTTAGCGATGCTCCGCTGGGCTTGCCAGGGAAGGATGCGATTCACGCCGCCCTCAACCAGTAACTCAATACTCTCTTTGGTTCGGTCAGATTTTGTTAACGCCTGCGCGACCACAAGTTCTGGGGAGCCATCAATTTCAATTCCACGTGCAGAGATATCGACGTCGAAGGAGCGCTTATCCATGCCAGTGATCTTCGCTCGCGCCCACGCGCCACTTCCATCAGAGAGAAGAATTTCTTCTCCCATCCCAAGACGCATCACTTTGATTGCATGATGAGCTTCATCGCCTTCTACCGTCAGAGCCGCTCCCGATGGAAGAGAGGGGACGAGGAATAATGAGAGCATTAGCGCTGGAACGCTCCACGGAATTTCGAGAACAATCCGTGATCGGACTCTTTATCGCTACGGCCATGAACCTTCACTGTGGAACCGCTCTCACCACGTAATTCTGCAAGTTTGGCAAGCAGCTCTTCCTCTTCTTTCCGCATCTTCTGCGGTGTCAGCACATTGATATGCACAACAAGATCGCCACGTCCGCCACCACGAAGTCGGGTAACACCTAAATCCTTCAAGGTAATTACCTCACCGGTCTGCACGCCCGGTTTGATTTCAATCGTTCGTTCGCCATCGAGTGTTGGCACATCTACTTTGCAACCAAGCGCGGCTGAAGTCATTGGGATGTCGACGAAAAGGTGAAGGGTATTGCCCTCACGTTGAAGGTTCTCATGTGGAATCTCAACCATTTCTACAAAGAGATCACCGGCAGGTCCCCCACCAGCGCCGACTTCCCCTTGCCCACTCATCTGAATGCGATTTCCCGTCTCGACACCGGCGGGTACTTTTACATGAATTGTCTTTCGCGCGCGGATACGTCCATCGCCAGCGCACTCGCGACAAGGATCCTTGATAACAGAGCCATAACCACTGCAACTTCCGCATGGGCGTGAAGTCATCATCTGACCTAGGAAGGAGCGCGTCACGTGCTGAACCTCGCCCCGGCCTTTGCAAATATCGCAGGTTGTTGGGCGCCCACCCTCACGACAACCAGAACCACTGCACTGTGCACAGAGAACAGCGGTTTCAACTGTTACATCCCGCTCGGTTCCAAAACAGGCTTCCTCTAATGACACTTCCAAACCAATGAGCGCATCTTGGCCCTGACGCATGCGAGGGCGCGGTCCGCGAGATCCTCCGCCGCCAAAGAAGGCATCCATGATGTCGCCGAAGCCAAAGTTCTGCCCCCCACCTCCCTGAGAGAGTGGATCGCCACCCATGTCATAGGTCTGTCGCTTCTGTGGGTCACTTAACACTTCATACGCGGTCGTGATGTCTTTAAATTCTTCTTGAGCCTTCGGGTCGGGATTTACATCCGGATGAAGGGTGCGCGCCAACCTACGATAAGCCTTCTTGATGTCATCAAATGATGCATCCCTATCAACTCCAAGAGCTGCATAATGTTCTGCCACTACTCTGCCTCCGAGAGAAAATGTCCAATGTAACGTGCGACGGAGCTAACTGCGCCCATCGATGATGCGTAATCCATACGCCTAGGGCCAAGGATACCCAATGCTCCCGCTGGGGCTTCGCCATCAACCCCGTATTTCATGGTTACCAGCGAGGTTTGCTTGAGCGATTTCTCACTCTGCTCCTCACCAATCTTTACCGTGACATCACCACCGGCATCGCTGAGAAGTCGCAGCAAGACCACCTGCTCCTCAAGCGCCTCAAGAATGGGATGGATGGAGGAGGAGAATTCATGGCTATGCAGGGCGAGATTTGCGGTGCCAGCTAAAACCACCTTCTCCTCAGCTCGCTCAACCGCCATCTCCGCCAAAATTGTGGTCACAATCTGAATCGCGGTTCGCTCGTTTCCAGAGAAGGAATGCGAGAGGCCCTCTATGCGCTCTGTCACAGATGCCAGCGTGGATCCTTGCAGCGATTTATTGAGGGCAATGTGCAGCGAAGAGAGGAAGCCTTCAGATACATCGAATGGCAGTTCTATGGTGCGCTGTTCAACTCGTGCATTATCGGTAATCAGAATCATCATCAGACGTGAGGGCTGGATATTAACTAACTCAATATGGCGAACCTTCGACCGGGACATGGATGGGTACTGAACGACTGCAACTTGCTTGGTCACTTGCGCAAGTAGGCGCACAGTGCGGGTCACAACATCATCAACGGTCGTTGCACCATCCAAGAAAGTTTCAATAGCTCGGCGTTCTGCTTGTGAGAGTGGCTTAACGTCTGCCAATTTATCTACGAAGAGGCGATAGCCCTTATCGGTAGGAATACGACCCGATGAGGTGTGTGGCGCGGTAATGAAACCCGCTTCTTCCAAGACCGCCATCTCATTTCGAATCGTTGCCGGCGATACATCCAAATTGGAACGGGCAGCCAGAACTTTCGAACCAATCGGCTCTTCTGTTGAGATGTACTCCTCCACTATTGCGCGGAGAATCTCGAGTTGGCGACCTTGCATAGTTGTATAAAGGTACTACAGCCCAATATCTGGCTGATTGAGATTAATTGTTAAGTCACGGACAATGGCGTCAGCGATTAAGCGGCCCTCGCGCGAGAGCGTTAAGTGACCGGCGCTCCACGCGTTCGAATCTAGCGCCCCGCGTTCCTGATAGCCATTCAGTATCGCTATCTGTCGGCCGGTAAATTCATCAACTTTAAGGCCACCCGGAATGCGGATCTGCAGCAGGACCCGCTCTAGGTTCTTCTCATCTTCGGTCAGTAATTCAAAGCCCAACTCTGGGCTCTCCAATGCAGTAATTCGATCGCGATAAGCGCTCGGGTGTTTTACATTCCACCAACGGCGACCGTTGATATGCGAATGAGCGCCAGGTCCAGCTCCCCACCAATTAGCGCCCTCCCAATATGCAATGTTGTGGCGCGCTTGCGATCCACTGCGCGACCAATTACTTAGCTCATACCACGAAAATCCCGCATCGGTGAAGGCGGTATCTGCAATTAAATATTTCTCAGCCATCAAGTCATCATCTGGTGACGCTATCTCGCCACGTTTTATTGCCGCAGCAAGCTTTGTTCCAGTTTCTACTATGAGTGCGTACGCAGAGATGTGAGTTATCGGCATTGCAAGGGCGGCATCAATAGATACCTGCCAATCTTCCAGACTCTCTCCCGGGGTTCCGTAGATGAGGTCGACGCTTACCTCTGTAAAGCCTACTTCTCGTGCAAGTGCAACGCTCTTCGCTACGTTCTCGGGGTTATGTGTTCGATCGAGGGTTGCTAGAACATGGGGCACGGCTGATTGCATTCCAAATGAGAGGCGATTGATTCCAGCGGCGAGGAAGCCTTCCAACTTCTCGCGCGAGATCGAATCTGGATTCGCTTCAAGCGTTATCTCGCAATTTTCAGCTAATTCAAATTCGCCCGCTAGATATTCAATCACGCGACCAAGATCGCGTGGACTCATCAGGCTTGGCGTTCCTCCGCCGAAGAAGATTGTTGGAATGATTGCGGGACCGGCAGTACTGCGCGCTAACTTCAACTCGTCCAACAGCAAATCAATATATGAGGTTGAGACCTCCTGTAGTGAGCTCTCAATTTTAAGTTCAGCCGGAGTGTAAGTATTAAAGTCGCAGTAGCCACAGCGCTTAACGCAATATGGGATATGGATGTAGAACGAGAGCTCGTTCGTAGCCATCGGTTACTTCTTCGCCTTTGCTTTCTCTGGATCAGCATCGGTCGTAAGCGCGGCAATGAAGGCCTCCTGTGGAACTTCTACTCGTCCCACCATCTTCATGCGCTTCTTACCCTCTTTCTGCTTCTCGAGGAGTTTACGCTTACGTGAGATATCACCACCGTAACATTTAGCAAGAACATCTTTGCGGATAGCGCGGATATTCTCACGGGCGATGATCTTGCCACCGATCGCTGCCTGAATTGGAATTTCAAATTGTTGACGAGGAATGAGCTCGCGTAGCTTCGATGTCATCATCAAGCCGTAGGCATACGCCTTTTCGCGGTGGACAATGGCGCTAAAGGCATCGACCTTCTCGCTCTGAAGGAGGATATCCACCTTCACTAGGTCACCCTCTTCTTCACCTACTGGCTCATAATCAAGTGAGGCATAACCGCGAGTGCGCGACTTCAATTGATCGAAGAAGTCGAAGACGATTTCAGCAAGTGGAACGTGGTAACGGATTTCAACACGATCTTCAGAGAGATAATCCATACCTAGTAAGACACCGCGACGTTGCTGGCAGAGCTCCATGATTGTGCCGATAAATTCAGATGGCGCCAACACGGTCGCTCGCACGATCGGCTCACGAACAGATGCAATCTTTCCATCTGGGTACTCACTTGGATTAGTTACTGTGAGTTCTTTTCCGTCATCCGTCAGGACGCTATAGACCACGTTCGGAGCGGTAGAGATAAGTGTGAGGCCAGCTTCGCGCTCAAGGCGTTCACGAACGATCTCCATATGAAGCAGTCCAAGGAAGCCGCAGCGGAATCCAAATCCGAGTGCGGCAGAGCTCTCTGGTTCAAAGACAAGTGCGGCATCGTTCAGCTGCAACTTATCAAGGGCTTCACGGAGCATGGGATACTCAGCGCCATCAAGTGGAAAGAGACCCGAGAAGACCATCGGCTTGGGATCTTTATATCCGGCAAGTGGAATTGAGGCGGGCTTCTGGTAATTCGTGATTGTGTCGCCCACGCGAGATTGGCGGACATCTTTCACGCCGGTGATGAGATAGCCCACTTCGCCAACTCCGAGGCCTTTACTTGGCAATGGCTCCGGAGAAATCACGCCTACTTCAAGCATCTCGTGGCGTACACCAGTTGAGATCATTTGAATCTGGTCACGGGTACTGAGATGGCCATCCACAACGCGAACGTAAGTGACTACTCCGCGATATGAGTCATAAACTGAGTCAAAGATCAACGCGCGCGCTGGTGCAGCAGGATCGCCGACCGGTGCCGGAATCTGCTTAACAATCTCATCGAGAAGTTCCTTCACACCTTCGCCAGTTTTACCTGAGACGCGGAAGCAATCCTCTGGCTTGCAGCCAATTAACTTTGCAAGTTCTGCAGCGAATTTCTCTGGCTGGGCATTAGGCAAATCGATCTTATTTAATACCGGAATGATGGTGAGGTTATTCTCCATTGCGAGATAGAGATTTGCCAGCGTCTGCGCTTCAATTCCCTGGGCACAGTCAACGAGCAGGATTGCGCCTTCACAGGCAGCAAGTGAACGTGAAACCTCATATGTGAAATCGACGTGGCCAGGAGTATCGATCATATTCAGGATGTAATCCTGCCCATCGATACTTGATTGCCACGGCAAACGGACTGCCTGCGACTTAATAGTGATGCCACGCTCTCGTTCAATATCCATGCGGTCGAGATATTGGGCGCGCATATTGCGCTGATCTACAACTTCGGTGATTCCAAGCATGCGGTCAGCAAGAGTTGATTTGCCATGGTCAATATGCGCAATGATGCAGAAATTTCGAATCTGCGCAGGGTTGGTGCTTGCAGGTTGTGGCGCCTTGGAAATTGGAATTGCAGGCATCTCTTATATCAACCTTGCTGTTAAACGCTCCAGGTGGAGAGTTAAATTATTTAGCAGAAGCTTTGTTGGCAGCCTTCGCCATGGATGACTTCTTATTGGCAGCAGCGTTTGAGTGGATAACGCCCTTGCTTACCGCAACGTCGAGTGACTTTGAAGCAGAGACGAGCTCAGATGCAATCGCCTTAGCGTCACCTGATGCAATTGCATCCTTGAAGCGGCGAACAGCGGTCTTGAGCGATGAGCGGACAGACTTGTTACGCGCCTGAGCCTTCTCATTGGTCTTAATACGCTTGATCTGCGACTTGATATTTGCCACTTAGGAATACCTGTTTCTATTCTGATTCAACTGCGAACGAGGGCAAAGGCTACCAGCACCCCGCCCACCTGCCCAAACTGAGGGCGGCTCCCCTCCTGAAAGCGGGGCCGCTAGCGTCTTGAACGGGCGATTCGAAGGACGGCCCGCTCGAGGGCGAAAACTGGATCAGCCTCAGCCCCCTTGATAGCGGCATCGGCATCGGCCAAGGTGATGACTGCGGCTGAGAGCGTCGCAGGGGTCCAGCCATTGAGCTGGCGGCGAGCCTTATCAATCTGCCACGGCGCAACTCCGATTGAACCGGCTACCTCGAAGGACTTTGCACCTCGGGCAAGGCCCGAGACCTTCGCCAGAGTCCGAATCGAACTTGCGAGTGCGCTGGTGATGAGAACCGGGTCTACACCAGAAGCCAGCGCCTGCCTGAGAGTGATCAGTGCTTTATCGGTCTGCCCATCCAGAGTTGCATCTGCAACGTCAAAGCCAGTTGTCTCGACGCGACCCTGATGGAAGGAGGCGATGACATCGACATCGATAACTTTGCCCACGGCGACATCTGAGGCGAGTTGAGAGCAGGCGCTATTAAGTTCCCGCATATCACTTCCAAGAGCGTCGACCAGCGCTTGCACCGCCTCTGGCGTTGCTTTACGGCCCAACCGCAGAAACTCTTGATGAACGAATTCAAGCTTTTCGCCATCCTTCTTAATCGTCTCGACATTGATAATTGTTGCTTTCAACTTCTTGACTCGATCAAGGAGGGCTTTACCTTTAACGCCACCCTTATGCCAGAAGATGAGATGTGTCGTTTCGTCGGGGTTGTCGAGGAAAGAAGTTAATTCGCTCTGTAAGTCGACGGTGATATCTTGCATCTCGCGCAGGACTACTACCCGCTCATCTCCGAAGAGAGATGGCGAGAGCGCCTCGGTTATTTCTCCGACATCAATGGATGAACAATCTAGCGTTGTGACCGCTGCCCCTGGAAGTCGTTCTATCGCATGGGAGATTGCGCGATCAGCTAAGACCGCTTCCCCGCCTACGATGAGCGTGATTGCCATATCCGTAATCTATCTCACCCTACTTCAGATGGACGCTCCACCACTGGACTTTGAGGGATCGCTCGTGAAGTGAGGCATCGAGCGCCAATGCGCCATCGAGATCTGTCCGATAAGTTTTAACGCCCTGCTTCGCCAACTCTCGAAGAAGGGTTGGAGAAGGATGGCCGTACATATTGCCCTTTCCTACGCTGATGAACGCCACCTTCGGGGCGAGGGCATCGAGTAGCGGTAAATATTGATTTCTTGAGCCGTGATGCGACACTTTAAGTACATCCACTTTGGATACGCGATGAGAGGCAAGAATCAACTCTTGTGCCTCCGGCTCGATATCACCTCCCGCAAAGAGAGAGAACGCTCCTTCTTTAATGATGACCGCAATACTCGAATTGTTAATAGTCGTGCCGGTTACAGGGGCCATGGTTGAGCCATCGCCCGACGCAAGAACCTCAATGTCAGCCGGGCCAACGGTGAAGGACTCCCCTGGTGTAACGCGCTCAACCTGGCGCCCTCTCAACTGGCTCATCACAATGGCATATTCGCTCAATGGCTCGTGGAAGTGTGAGACCCAAATTTTTCCAACCGATCTCCCACGCAGTACTTTTGCTAGACCGGTGACATGGTCGGCGTGAAAATGTGTCAGTATCAAGAGTGGGATCTGATTGATATGCAATCTTTGAAGGCAAGCGTCCATCAAATCTGGGTCTGGTCCCACATCAATAACAATCGCAGAGTGCTTGGCGGTCCGTAGCACTAGTCCATCACCCTGACCTACATCGCAGTTAACAAGGAGCCAGTGCTCTCCCGGCCAGAAGGAGCGAGGGGTGAAGATGGCTGCCGCCACCGCGAGAATGAGAAGATAAATTAACCAGCGCTTCTTCTTGATGATCGCCACTGCAAAGGCGATAGGGATGGCTGCACCTATCACAGTCTTCGGAAGGTAGAGCAAGGTATTTGAAGCGGCAACTCGCGCGACCGCGGTAATCCACCAGGCAAAGGGCTGAGTGCCGCTGAAGATTACTTCGCCCAGCGTTACGGAGACATTTGCAAAAAGTGCGGAGATTAGGCCAAGAATTGTTACCGGCGTTACGGCAATGGAAGCGAGAATATTTGCGGGAAGTGAACTCCAGCTAAGTTGGCCAGATAAGAGAACGATAATGGGAGTACAGGCAATTGTTGCGGCAAGTGGAATTGCAATGACTTGTGGCAGTTTTCGCTCTAGCGGCTCCGCAAAGATAATAATTCCAGCCGTAGCAGCAACGGAGAGCGCGAAGCCAAAGGATTTTGCCTGAAATGGATTGAGGATGAGCAGGATTGCTACGGCAAGCGCGAGAGAGTTCAGCGAGTGTGATCTGACACCGCGCACCTTTCCAAGGACGAGCGTTGAGGTCATGACCGATGCGCGAAGAACTGATGGCGAGGGACCAACAACTACAACGAAGCAGATCAAAATTGCGGCGAGTAAGAGGTATCTAAGGCCGAAGCGACGAGGGATGGCTCGCTTCAACAGTGCGAGAGTGAAGAGTGCGATGATTGCAAAATTCTCACCACTGACTGCAGTTAAGTGAGTAAGGCCAGCTCGTTGCATGGATTGAGTGAATCCGTCGCTTTGAAGGGAAGTATCACCAAGCACCATTCCAGGTATGAGTGCGCTGGAATCGCCCTGGAATTTTGAAGCAACGGCCAAGAAGTTGGATCTGAACTTTGCTGCAAACCGCTGCGCGATATTTGCCGGGCGAATTGAACGTAGCGACTGCGCTAGTAAAACTCCTCCCAGTGACTGGTCAGTAGCGGAGATGATGCGACCACTTCCGGCGACAACTTCAGATGTGGTTCCGTTGAAGAAACTCTTAGAGATGAGCCGCACAGGGATGTGCGTTGAATACTGACCGAAAGTGGTCAAGGTTGCAGCAGCAGAGAATTCTTTCGCTGATAAATAGGAGCCGTTTACTCGTTGATGCGTCGGCGAGAAGGATGAGTTCAATGTCGCAACAAATACTCCGACACTCTTACTCTCTAATGGGTTGGCATGGACTTCATGTACGCGAAGCAGAAAGAGCGCCGCCCCAAGCAAGGCGACGGTCACTGCCCATCTCCATCGCTTAATGAACGCGAGTGGAGCAAGCAGCGCTCCCCACGGACCAATTAGGCCAGCGGTGAGCGCGCCCACCCAGAGCGAGAGTGCAATAAGAACGAGCGGGGAATGTGGTTCGCCCTTAAATCCGGAGCTGGTGCGAGATGGCATCGAAGCGTTTCTTGCCAAACCCTGGGACAGTTGCCACTTGAGCAATAGATGTAAAAGCACCGTGGCTCTTTCGGAAGGCGATGATCTTGAGCGCCATCACCGGCCCAACTCCTTGAAGTTGCTGAAGTTGGGCGGCGGTTGCAGTGTTCAGATTCACTATTGCACTCGAACTCTTGCCTACGCTCGAACTTTTTCCCTTGTGAACCGTTGAAACCACTGGCGCCGGTGCACCGATGACGAGTTGCTCACCATCAACTAGCAAGTGAGCGAGGTTGATATCAAGCATGGAAACGCCTTTGAGTGCGCCACCTGCCATAGTGATCGCATCGATAGCTCGAGAGTTTGCCGGCAGATGATAAACCCCAGGATGGAGCACTTTGCCCGCAACATCGATTACAAGTGTTGGTTGGGGTTCCGGACTCTTGAGAATTATCGGTGGTGCCACGGGCGTTGGATCGGCATGACTACGGGGAAAGTATGAAAATGCACCAGCAACTGCGACAACGGAGAGCGCCGCGATCAATAGAAATTTACGTTGGCCCTGCGTTACATCCGAAAAAGTAAACATCCCCGCAGATTACGAAAATTTGCAGGGATGTTATTAATTAAGTACAACGCTTGTGAATTAAATGACGATGTTAACTAACTTCGGAGCAACCACAATTCGCTTCTTAATCTCTGCGCCGTTGATTGCCGCTATCACCTCTGCATCAGCCAGGGCGAGCACCTCGAGCTCTTCATTGGAGATAGATGGCGAGACATCGACACGATTCTTAATCTTTCCATTTACCTGGAAGATCGCAGTTACTGCATCAGCCGCTAGCAAAGATGGTTCTACTACCGGCCAACCAGCAAGAGCAACTGCAGGCTTATGACCGAGTAGAGACCACATCTCCTCTGCCGTGAATGGCGCCACGAGCGAGAGCGCGATTGCGATAGCCTCCGCTGCTTCACGGACTGCTGGATCACCGGCCCCACATCCACTATCGATTGCCTTTCTCGTGCCATTAACAAGTTCCATCACGCGTGCAATCGCAACGTTGAATCGGAAGGTTTCTACGGCAAGTGAGACATCCGCAATGGTCTTATGAGTGAGCTTTCGCAGGTTGATATCGCCAGTGGAGAAATTAACCCCAGCGGCACTTGTGACATCACCGGCGATGCGCCAAGCGCGGTTCAAAAACTTGAGTGAGCCAGATGGCGAGACATCTGCCCAATCAATGTCATCTTCTGGTGGACCTGCAAAGACGAGCGAGATTCGAATGGCATCTACGCCATGAGTATCTAACTGCTCAGAGAGTCGGACTAAGTTTCCACGTGACTTCGACATCGCTGAGCCATCCATCAAGACCATGCCCTGATTGAGAAGGCGCGAGAACGGTTCAGTGAAGGAGACCATGCCGATGTCATGAAGTACCTTGGTAAAGAATCTGGAGTACAACAAGTGCAGAATTGCGTGGGTAACGCCACCAACGTATTGGTCAACTGGCAACCACTCTTCTACTAACTGCTTATCAAAAGCTGCTGTAGAGAGATCTGGATTGGTGTATCGCAAGAAGTACCAGGAGGAATCGACGAAGGTATCCATCGTGTCAGCATCACGCTTCGCAGGTGCTCCGCACGTTGGGCAGGAAACATTGACCCAATCCTCGGCCGCACCCAGTGGCGAACTGCCCTTCGGCTTAAGATCAAGGCTCTGTGAATCAGGTAGTTCCACCGGAAGTTGCTCCTGCGGAACCGGGACTTCACCACACTTTTCACAGTGAATGATTGGAATGGGTGTTCCCCAGAAACGTTGGCGGGAGATCAACCAATCGCGAAGGCGGTAATTCTTCGCCGGCTTTCCGAGACCCTTCTCCGCAAGCTCCGCAATAATCTTCTCGATTGCCGCACTTTTGGAGAGGCCATTAAGTGAACCTGAGTTGACCATAAGTCCATCACCAGTAGTTGCTGTACCGCTGATGGCAGGGTCTTCCCCATCGCAGTCGACAACCACCTTCACTGGCAACTTCATTGCTGTTGCAAAATCTAAGTCGCGTTGATCGTGAGCAGGAACGGCCATGATTGCACCGGTTCCATAATCGGCAAGAACGTAATCACTTGCCCAGATTGGCAATTTCTCGCCATTAACCGGATTGATTGCATAACGATTGAGGAAGACACCAGTCTTAGGACGGTCCGTTGCGAGGCGATCGATATCGCTCTCTTTCTTCACGCCATCAAGGTAAGTCTTAAACTCTGCCTCACTTGAGCTTCCTGAGGCGAGTTCACTCGCTAAATCTGAATCCGCTGCGACGACCATAAAAGTGGCACCGTGCAATGTATCGGGACGAGTCGTGTAGACAGTTACTGGCTCATCACGACCTTCGATATGGAATTGAACCTCCGCGCCGATGGAGCGACCAATCCAATTGCGTTGCATCAGAAGAACCTTCTCTGGCCACTTGCCTTCGAGTTGTTCCATATCGTCTAGTAGACGATCTGCATAATCTGTAATTTTGAAGTACCACTGGTACAACTTCTTCTTTGTGACCGCGGTATCGCAACGCTCGCAGAGTCCAGCCACAACTTGCTCGTTGGCAAGAACCGTCTGGCAACTTGGGCACCAGTTAACAGCTGAGTTCTTGCGGTAGGCAAGACCCTTCTTGTACAACTCTAGGAAGAGCCACTGATTCCACTTGTAATACTCAGGATCACTTGTGTGAAGTACGCGGTCCCAATCGAATGAGCAGGCATACCTGCGCATTGATGCCTTCTGTACGGCAATGTTCTCGTACGTCCACTCCTTCGGAGATGAACCGCGCTTGATTGCTGCATTCTCTGCTGGCAGACCGAATGAGTCCCAACCAATTGGGTGCATGACGTTGAAACCCTTTTGAATCCAGTAACGCGAGATGACATCGCCCATCGCATACGCCTCAGCGTGACCCATATGTAGGTCACCCGATGGATACGGAAACATATCGAGGACATATTTTTTAGGTCGTGGGTCATCAGCTCGACCCGAACGAAATGGTGCAATCTCATCCCAGATTGGCAACCACTTAGCTTCTACTCCGTGAACGTCATACGCCTCATGCATGGGCTAATTCTCCCATGAGACTCCAGTCAACTCTTCACTCACATCCCATAGGTTGATACCTAGTTGCTGGCGGTAAGAGGTGGCATTGCCATGCGTATATTCGGGAGCACCTCGCAGGCCGCCAAACTTCTTGGGGCCGATGAAGGATGCGCCTTTCACATTTGGAGCTGTGGCCGCAAAGAGCGTCGAGAGCGCGCCCTCTTCCGCTGATTGAGCAAGGACTGATCCCACTACATTAACTAGCTTTCCACTGCCAAAGAGATTGGTATGTGCCCATCCTGGATGGATCGAGATTGCGGTGAATGACTCTTTGCCCTGAAGGCGACGTCGCTCGAGTTGATTGACAAAGACGAGGTCGGCCAATTTGGTAGCTCCGTAGGCCAACCAAGGGGAATAACTTCCCTCGCCGAGCGCTTTCGCTCTGATCTCTTCCTTCGAACCCTTGCCGAAGGAGCCCATCCGGTGAGCAATACTTGAGACCGTAATTAGGCGTTCGTTGATTTGATGACGAAGCAAGCCGGCGAGTGCGAAATGGCCTAGATAATTTGTGGCCATCTGCATCTCAAAGCCATCCACGCTCTTGGCAAATGGGGTGGCCATGATTCCGGCGTTCAGTATGACAACATCAAATTTTTCAGTCAGATTCTTCGCAACTTCTCGAACGCTCGAGAGATCTGCAACATCCAGTTCAATCCAGCGAGCAGCTCCACTCCCGTTGACTGCTTGCTCGCCTTTTTTGGCAGAGCGGACCGTTAACGTGACATCTCCACCATGGCGAACAAGTTGCTTTGCTGTCGCCAACCCAAGCCCGCTATTGCCACCTGTAATGAGGTAGCGCTTACCGTTGAGGTTTGGGATATCTGATGCTGACCAGTTCATGGAGTAATGCTATTCACTTTAAACGTGGAGCTGAGGGGATTTGAACCCCTGACCCCCTGCATGCCATGCAGGTGCGCTACCAGCTGCGCCACAGCCCCGTTTGGTTACTAGGTAAACCTACCTGCTCTGCGCCTTCATCACCAAAAACAGGTTCTGGGATAGATCCGGCGTTGTGTTCGGCTAACATCCAACGACCGGCGTAGTTCTTTTCAAGTACCGACCAGGAAGCGTTTGCGAGCCCACCTAAGGTCGGCCAGAGTGGAACTGGGAGCTGCAACATAGAACCAAGTCCACATCGGATTGTTCCGCCATGGGCTACGAAAACAACTGTTCCTGATGCATCTTTGATTCCATCATGAATCGCCGCACTCACACGAGCTGCAACTTCGCTACGACGTTCTCCGGTTATTCCAGCTGGTTCATCACTTCCGTTGAGCCAGGCGGCAAACTCATCCGGGTGGGTACGGCGGTTATCTTCACCGGTATTACCCTCCCACAGTCCACCGCTGGTCTCACGAAGTCGAATATCGACCTGCACTTCTGCTCCGACGAGTTCGGCAAGGGCATCAGCCGTCTTTTTCGCACGCTGAAGATCACTGCTAACAATCTTTGTAGGTTGCATACCAGCGAGCAGTGAAGCAGCGTGTTTTACTTGAAACTCGCCCACTTCGTTTAGCGGGATATCAGTATGACCTTGGAATCGATTTTCAATGTTCCACGAAGTCTGCCCGTGGCGCCAGAGAATAATCCGATCAACGCTCATTATTAGCGGGCTTCATCCAACTCAAGTTCGATGCGTGGGCAATCGTTCCATAGGCGATCGAGAAGGTAGTAGTCGCGGAGCTCTTTCACCTGAATGTGAACAACGAGATCCGAATAATCCAACAGGACCCACTGGCCCTTACCCTCTTTTCGGATTGGCTTCTCTCCGGCCTCAGCTAATTTTTCAAAGACGAAATCGGCGATTGCATCAACCTGATTCTCATTCGTTCCAGTACAGATCAGAAAAGCCTCTGAAAGGATTAACTGGTCACTCATATCGAGTGCGACGATATCGGTTGCGAGCTTCTCGTTTGCTGCAGATGCGGCTAACTGAGTGAGATCTTTAACTTGCTTACTTGCTGCCATAAAGCTTGTGCTCCTTGATATAGGTAAGAACAGAAGGTGAGACGAGATCGTCTACGTTGAAGCCCTCTTTGAAACGCTTGCGGATTTCTGTGGCGCTGACATCCAATGCGCCGATTGCAACCTCAGTGAATTCACTCTTCTGAGCACCAGGGCGCTTCACGACAAGTACATCAACAATCTTCTTGATTGCATCTGCGCGATACCACTGCGAGAAATTCTCGGCCGCATCACTTCCAATGATGAGCGAAAAGGTATCGCGCGGATAGATCATTCGAAGTTGGTTAATCGTGTCGATGGCATAGGTGGGACCTGGACGGTTGATCTCAAGGTCGACAACAGAGGTCTTCGACTGCAGGTCATCGCTTAGGTCGTTAAGCGCGGCCTCACACATTGCAGTTCTGTCCGAGCCGCTGGCTAGCGGAGCGTCATAGCGAAGGCGAGGTTTACCCGCAGGAATCAGCAGCAAAGTATCGAACCGCCCAGCGAGCGATTCAAGAATGTGGAGGTGACCCTTGTGAATCGGGTCGAAAGTTCCCCCGAAAATTCCTATGTGTGCGATTGTCTTAGTCGCGATCTAAGCGAAGTACGAAGTACAGCAGCAGCGCGAGAACGCTAAATGCAAAGATGCCGAAGAACACCGGCGTGGCCGGGAGGTGTCGTGCGGGGGCTTCCAAGTGAAGCGCTGCAAAGGTCTGGATACGCGAAATCATGGATGCACTTTACCGCAGGTATCCTTTATCCATGATTATCGACGTTTGGTCCGATGTGGTCTGCCCATGGTGCTTCATCGGCAAGCGGAAACTCGAGAGCGCGATTGAACGACTTAAGAACGAGCACAAAGATCTTGAAATCACAGTCCGACACCACGCATTCCAGCTCCAGCCTGATGCCATCGGTGTTGAAAAGACGAGTGAATTGCTCGGCAAGAAATATGGCGCCTCCCCCGAGCAAGTGACGGCAATGCAGGCAAATGTTTGCGCAGTCGCTGACGGCGTCGGACTCTGTTACGACCTCTCCGATACCTACTCGGGAAATACTGCAGATGCTCATCGCCTCCTTCTGTGGGCAGCATCCGTGGGAAAGCAAGAGGAACTTCTCGAGGCTATGTACAGCGCCTACTTTGAGAAGAAGCAACCACTATTTAGCCACGAAGATCTCTTAGCAATCACAGATTCGGTAGGCCTTGACCCACTTTATGTTCGGGCAATTCTTGAGTCTGATGAGTACGCCAATGACGTCCGAGCAGATCAAGATTTAGCACGACGACTCGGAGCTACTGGAGTTCCATTCTTCGTTATAGATATGAAGTACGGGATTGCTGGTGCTGCACCAGATGAACAATTTGACGGAACTTTGCGGGAAGCGCTTCAGAACGCCTAAATCTTCTCGCCAGCTAGCAACTTAACGAACTCATCCTCATTGAGAATTCGCACTCCAAGTTCTGCCGCCTTTGCCGCCTTTGAGCCGGGGGCATCGCCTACGACAACATAATCAGTCTTCTTTGAGACCGATGAGGCTGCTTTGCCGCCATGTTTTGCAATTACTTCGGAGATCTCATCACGTTTAAATCCGGTCAGTGAACCAGTCACTACCAAGGTAAGGCCGGCAAGAGTCTGAGGGGAATCGTTAGCGACTACTGCTTCGACAAATCGGACGCCAGCCTTGCGCCACTTCTCAATAACTTCGATATGCCAGTCAACGGCGAACCATTCAATAATTGCATCAGCAATAACCGGACCAACACCTTCAATTGCCGAAAGCTCTGACGCTGTAGCCGACGAGATGGCATCAACGGAGCGAAGGTGTGAAGCAAGTGCCACCGCGGCCGTAGGTCCCACGTGGCGAATGGAGAGAGAGACCAGAACGCGCCAGAGCGGTTTGGTTTTCGCATCTTCAATCGCGGCTAACAACTTCTCTGCACTCTTACCTAATGAACCATCCTTCTTTAAGAAGAAGGCAGATTGAGATAAGTCATCCACGCCAAGTCCAAAGAGGTCACCCTCATCTGCAACAACTCCGGCATCAAGAAGAGCGGTAGCCGCCTCATAGCCCAAGACATCAATATCTAGTGCAGCACGTGACCCAATGTAATAAATCCGCTCTCTCAATTGCGCCGGACAGCTGCGGGAGTTAGGGCAACGAAGATCAACATCGGCTTCGTTCATGCGCTTGAGGGCAGAGCCACAATCAGGGCAAGCGTTCGGCATAACCCAACGAATCTCTTTACCTGTGCGCCGTTCCTCAATCGCTCTGAGTACTTCCGGGATAACATCGCCAGCTTTGCGAATAACAATGGTGTCGCCGATCAGAATGCCCTTGCGGAGAACCTCCTCCTCGTTATGCAGCGTTGCGTGAGTAACGGTGGAGCCGGCAACTGTCACGGGTTCCATGACTGCGAATGGGGTCACGCGACCTGTTCTGCCGACGCTTACTCGAATATCCAATAATTTCGTCTGCACCTCTTCTGGTGGGTACTTGTAAGCGATTGCCCACTTCGGTGCGCGAGATGTGAAACCAAGTGACTCTTGCAAACTGAGGTTATTGACCTTAACAACTGCCCCATCAATTTCATGCTCTAAATCATGGCGATGCTCACCGAAGTGATCAATGAACTTCTGAACTTCGGAGTGCTTCTTCACCACCTTGAAATTCTTACTTATCGGCAGACCGAACGCAGCCATCGCCTGATAGACATCTGATTGGCTTTCAACATCGAGCCCCTCATACGCACCGACTCCGTGGACAACCATCGAGAGTGGGCGAGATGCAGTAATGCGAGGATCCTTCTGACGAAGTGAGCCGGCTGCTGCGTTACGAGGATTGGCAAAGCGATCTTCTTCATCCAGCGCATCATTGAAATCATGAAAGGCCTTCAGTGGAAAGAACACTTCACCACGAACTTCAAGGATCGGCGGTGGGGTCCCTTGCAACTTATGCGGAATGGCCGAGATGGTCCTCACATTGAGGGTGACATCTTCACCAGTCGTGCCATTTCCTCGAGTAAGCGCCTGGGTGAGAACACCCTTCTCGTACAGCAAGTTGATGGCAAGGCCATCCACTTTTACCTCGCAGAGCCATTCAGCAACCGCTTCACTCTTCTCTACCCGATCAAACCAGGTTGCGAGCTCTTCTGCACCAAAGACGTTATCAAGGCTCATCATCTTATGGAGATGGTCGCGCTGTTCGAATTGCGTTGAGAAGCCGCCACCGACTTTGAGAGTCGGTGAATCATCGCTCTTATATTGCGGGTACTGTCTCTCTAACTTCTCGAGCTCCTTGAGAAGGGCATCGAAATCGCCATCAGAGATTGTTGGCCTATCCAAGACGTAATAAAGAAATTGATGCTCGCGAATAGTTTCTGCGAGTGTCGCCATCTTGGCACGCATCATCTCACTCATTGAAATTACCTTGTGGCGCTCACGGTTGCAGAGCCTACGACGCGATCACCATCGTAAATAACAAGTCCTTGACCAGCAGCCAACCCGTACAGCGGCTCATCTAATTCAACGGTGATGGTTGCACCATCTGGCGAGAGGTAAGTGCAAGGAAGTGGTGCCCCATGCGCCCGAACTTGCGCAAAGCCACGATGACTCGTGCCAAGGGATGGAATTGGGCCGCACCAGATTGCTTTCGCGCCATCTATGCCAGTGACTGCAAGTGATTCATGTTCCCCAACAACAACAGTATTTGTCTTTGGTTCAATTTTGAGAACATAACGCGGTGCGCCATCACTTGCCGGCACGGTTAAGTTCAGGCCGCGTCGCTGTCCGATTGTGTAGGTGTAAGCCCCTTGATGCTCCCCCAACTTCACGCCCGACTCATCAACAATTGGCCCGGTCTCACTTCCTAACCGGTCGCGAAGCCACCCCGCATTATTTCCAGAAGGAATAAAGCAGATGTCGTGGCTATCGGGCTTATTCGCAACATACAGACCACGCGCCTTCGCCTCTTTGCGCACATCGGTCTTCACTGAATCCCCCAATGGGAAGATTGCGCCATCAAGTTGTGTCTTATTCAAAACTGCCAAAACGTAGGATTGATCCTTTGCCGAATCTACGGCGCGGTGCATTGTGCGACCATGCTCGGTCTCGCGCATATTTGCATAATGTCCAGTAACAACTGCATCAAAATCTAGCGCCCGTGCTCGGTCAAGTACTGCTTGAAATTTAATCTTCTCGTTGCACCGCAGACATGGATTAGGAGTTCTGCCTGCTGCGTACTCGGTCATGAAATCTTCTACAACGCCCTCGTGAAACTCTTCCGCCATATCCCAGATGTAGAACGGAATGCCGATGATATCTGCAGCGCGGCGGGCATCGTGAGAATCCTCAATGGTGCAACATCCTCGAGCTCCTGATCGATACTTCTGCGGATTGCTTGAGAGCGCAAGGTGAACGCCAATTACTTCATAACCAAGGTCGACGGCGCGCGCAGCAGCAACTGCGGAGTCAACTCCACCCGACATCGCTGCAATTACCTTCATCATCAATCCTTACTTGTAACCCATGCTCGCACGGGACTTTGCCACAACACCAGCAATAACCTTGCCTAACGCCTTGATGTCAGCAAGTGTATTTGACGGGCTGAGCGAGAAACGTAGGGAAGATCTGGCATCTCGAGCGCTTAATCCCATTGCCATGAGCACGTGGCTAGCTTGTTGGACGCCAGCGCTGCAGGCCGAACCGGTCGAGGTCGCAATCTCTTCACCATCTAGGAGTAGCAGAAGACCATCGCTCTCGGTGCCAGGAAAGGTCACGTTGAGAATTCCAGGCAGAAGATCTAACCCATGGCCATTAAATCGGGCATCCGGAACGGTGGCGAGAATTTCACTCTGCAGCGCAGCTTTAAGTTCTTGCACCTTCTCGGTATTGAGCTGGCGCTGAGAATCAGAATAATTTGCGGCAGCCGCGAAGGCGATAATTCCTGGGACATTAAGCGTCCCGCTTCGAATATCTCGCTCCTGTCCACCACCATGCAATATCGGCGTGATATCTAACCCGTGCTTAACAATTAACGCCGCAACTCCGTATGGCCCACCAATCTTGTGGCCGCTTATCGTTGCAGTGGTAGGACCTAACTTTGCAAAATTAAATGGAACTTTGGTGTAACTCTGCACCGCATCCGTGTGAACCGGGATATCCCCCGCAATCTCAACAACCTCAGCAATCGGCTGAATAGTTCCGACTTCGTTATTCGAGTGCATCACCGCGATAAGTGCAATCTCATTCTTCCGCTTTGCCACAACTGAGGCTAAGAATTCCAAGTTAACCGTTCCATCTTCATACACCGGAATCGAGATAAGTTCAGCGCCTTCGTGCTCAACTAACCACTCTGCTGGATCCATCACAGCATGATGCTCTATCGCAGAGATCAGTAT
>CAINVP010000115.1 GCA_903854185.1 uncultured Actinomycetes bacterium | reverse complement strand
GCACAGCTCGTTCTCCAGAAGAAGGCAGCTATGCAGGTTATGGGTGCATTCCACGCATCGATCTACACAGATCCAGCAGATCTTGCTGACCTCGCATTGTTCCCATTCCCAGAAATCGATAAGGCTAACGGCCGCGAAGCTGTAGAAGCTCCAATCGATGGCTACATGCTCTCAACACACGCTCAGAAGAACTTGGTTAACTCAAAGGCAGCAGCTGCATTCATCGGTTCAACCGACTATGCAAACGCAATCCTTTCAGTATCACCAACTTCTCTCTTTGCTAACAAGAACATGCCAAAGCCTGAGAATGCATTTGCTCGTCAGCAGGTAGAACTCGTTCAGAGCTGCAAGTACATCGCGCAGTTCTTCGATCGTGATTCACGCCCTGACTTCGCTTCACCAATCTTCTCTAATGCAATCCAGAAGTTCTTGGGTGGCGGAGATTCAGTTGCAATCGCAGCTGATCTACAGAAGCAATGGGATGCACTACCAGCTGCTTAATCGCTGGTAAAAGAATCAATTAATGAACTCACAAAGTTCCACAACCGCGGCGGCGCAGGAGAACTCTCCTCGCCGCCGTCGGCGTGGCAATAACTTCACCACAAAGGATCGCGCTGTTATCGGCGGTCTTGTAGGTGGACCGACTGCCCTTCATATTCTCTTTGTATGGCTACCGGCCATCGCCACAATCCTCCTCTCCTTCGTGGAGTGGGATGGCATCGGCGGAATCTCCAATATGCACTGGGTCGGTTTTAAGAACTACACTCAAATTTTCACCCTATATGCAGATTTTGGCCCCGCACTTCGTAACAACATTCTCTGGCTCCTCGAGTTTGCGATTATCGCTACCCCGCTCGGAGTCATCTTGGCGTATTACATCGATAAAGAGCTCAAAGGTTCCAAGTTCTATCAAACCTCTTTCTACCTTCCGATGGTTCTCTCCCTTGCCGTTACCGGCATTGTCTGGGATTACATCTTCCGAGTTAATGGTTTCGTTAACTCCGTCAGTGGACACGACACATCATGGTTCGGAGATCCACATAAAAATATTTGGGTAGTACTTGGTATCGCATCGTGGCGACATATCGGTTACATCATGCTCTTGTATTTAGCAGGAATGAAGTCAGTTGATCCATCACTTCGGGAAGCAGCGGCCATTGATGGCGCTTCCGAATGGGGAACTTTCCGCAAGGTTATTTTCCCGTCACTTCGCCCAGTCAATGTGATCGTGATCGTTATTACTGTGATCGAATCGCTCCGCGCCTTCGACTTGGTCTATGTGATTAACCGCGGAAAGAATGGTCTCCAGCTTCTCGCAGTTGCGGTCTATGAAAATATCCTCGGAGAATCAGCACGTATTGGTTGGGGCGCTGCGCTAGCAACGATCCTCTTCCTCTTGTGTATTGGACCGATCATTCTCTACCTCTATCAAAACTTTAAGCAGGATGCATAATGGTTACAGGTAAGAAATCCAAAACCGGACAGCGGATAGCCATCGGCTTCCTCTTCACCTTCTCCATCATCTGGCTATTCCCGATTGCCTGGACCCTCCTTCAATCACTCCGCCCATACGGCGATGTCTTGAAGTTTGGTTCAGTCTCTTGGCCACAGCACCTCAATCTCCACAACTATTGGACAGCGCTTGTTCAATCGGAGATGTGGAAGTACTTCATCAACTCCTTTGAAGTCGCGATCCCAGCAGTTTTGATCACGCTCTTCTTAGCTTCGATGGTGGCTTTTGTGGTTGCTCGCTACAGCTTTAAGTTCAACGTAGCGCTTTTGATGATCTTCACTGCAGGCAACTTGCTTCCTGCACAGTTGATCTTCATTCCGATCTTCCGTATCTATCTCCATATTTGGGTACCAACTGTTATCAACGATAACAATGTTCTCTATGACACGCAGTTGGGCTTGATCTTGATTAACGTTGCTGTACAAGTGGGCTTTGCCACCTTCGTACTCTCCAACTATCTCAAGACCATTCCTAAGGAGATCTCAGAGTCGGCGCTTGTCGATGGCGCAAGCGTCTGGCAGCACTACATCAAGGTGATGTTGCCACTCCTGCGTCCAGCACTCGCCTCACTCGGCGTTCTCATGACCACTTGGATTTACAACGACTTCTTCTGGTCAGTTGTGCTCTTGAAGACTGGTGCGAAGCGGCCAATCACCGCTGCGCTTTCTAATCTGCAAGGCGAGTTCTTTACGGATTACAACCTCTTGGCAGCGGGCGCAGTTCTCGCCTTCTTGCCTACTCTCGCGGTCTTCTTCACCTTGCGTAAGCAATTTGTGGCTGGCCTCACCGTGGGCTCAACCAAGGGTTAGTACTAGCTCCATCAAAAGCGCTCCACAGCGCCAAAAGTTCGAAATTTCGGCCTCCGTATTCAGATTTGAGCGCGGGGGCCGATTTTTAGATACCCCTCATATAGAGGTATTCTCGGCTCTCCACCCAACCGGTCTCCGCAGTGCGGATCGCCGTTGGGCGGGAAAATTACATAGTGCCCCCCTAGCTCAGTCGGTAGAGCGTTTCCATGGTAAGGAAAAGGTCAGCGGTTCGATTCCGCTGGGGGGCTCGAAAGCCCGGTTAGCCGAAAGGTAGACGGGGTTTTTATGGCGGGATAGCTCAGCTTGGTAGAGCAAGCGGCTCATAATCGCTGTGTCGCCGGTTCAAATCCGGCTTCCGCTACTAGAAAAGTTCGAAGGATCGACCCTCACACACGCGTGAGTTCGACCAGAGAGAAGAGTTGAAGTAATCTTCAACCCTCAGATTCTTAAAGGAGCACCACAATGGCAAGCAAGTCCGCGGATGTACGCCCAAAGATCACTATGGCCTGCGTAGAGTGCAAAGAGCGTAACTACAT
>CAINVP010000114.1 GCA_903854185.1 uncultured Actinomycetes bacterium | reverse complement strand
GAGAATGCGCTCCTTGAATTTCCTGGTTGTGCAGTGGTCATCTCGCACGATCGCTGGTTCTTGGACCGCATCGCGACTCACATCTTGGCCTATGAGGGCGACTCGCAGTGGTTCTGGTTTGAAGGTAACTTCGAATCGTACGAAGAGAACAAGATCAAACGCCTTGGTGCAGATGCAGCTCGTCCGCACCGCGTCACATATCGCAAGCTGACTCGTTAATGCGTTACAACGGTAAGGCACATGTGCGTTGGGACGATATTGACGCCTTTGGTCATATTAATAACGCAAAGTATCTGACCTATATTCAAGAGGCCAGGTTTGATTTCACTTGGCTCTCACGAGTCCGTGCCGGCGTTAAACCGTACTTGGTAGATATGGTTGTGGGACGAGCTGAAGTGGATTATCTAACGCCAATTTATGAAGCGGGCTTTGATGTGGGAGTCGATATTTGGGTTAGCCGAATCGGAAACTCATCTTTCGATATGCGTTATGAGATTACAAGCGATAAAGGCGTTCACGCGAAGGCTCGAACAGTGCAGGTCGCTATTGATATGGATACGAAGAAATCGCGTCCACTCGCTGAGGAAGAGCGCGAATTTCTTATGCAGTACCTCGAACTAGATTCAGAATAATTTTTCAGAGAAGCGCCACATAAAAGGAGAGAGAATGAACCTTCCAGTCCGCAGCGATCGACCATGGTGGCGTGATGCCGTTACTTATCAAATTTATATCCGCTCTTATGCAGACTCCAATGGCGATGGCAAAGGAGATGTCGAAGGCATTCGTTCCCGTCTTCCTTATCTCAAGGAGTTAGGCGTCGATGCCATCTGGATTACTCCGTGGTATCCATCACCGCAAAATGACCACGGCTATGACGTCTCCAACTATATGGATATCGAACCTGATTACGGAACGCTGGCTGATGCAACTCGTCTTATCAACGAAGCACATGCGCTCGGCATAAAGTTCATCGTTGATATTGTTCCTAACCACTCCTCAAGTGATCACGAATGGTTTAAAGCGGCACTCGCGGCTAAGCCAGGTTCACCAGAGCGCGATCGTTATATGTTCCGCGACGGTAAGGGCGAGAATGGCGAGCTTCCACCAAATAACTGGGAGGCGGTATTTGGTGGCCCAGCATGGGAGCGCGTTATCGAGGCTGATGGCACTCCAGGACAGTGGTACCTCCACCTCTTTGCAGTCGAGCAACCTGATTTCAATTGGGAGAATTCAGAAGTTCGTTCGCACTTTGAAGATGTTCTGAAGTTCTGGCTCGACCTTGGAGTCGATGGTTTCCGGATCGACGTTGCCCACGGAATGATTAAAGAGGCTGGCCTTCCTGATATGGAAGTCGCCCCCGACTTACTCTCTGAGATCAAGGCACCGTATTGGGATCAAGATGGAGTCCATGAGATCTACCGCGCATGGCGCAAGATCTTTGACTCTTACCCAGGCCATCGCATGGGCGTAGCTGAAGCATGGGTACCGGCGACATCACTTCCTAAGTATCTTCGCGAAGATGAACTCGCTAACTCATTTAACTTCCTCTTCTTAGATTCCAAGTGGGATGCTGACATTCTTAAGACAAATATCAAACGCTCTCTCAAAGAGCTTGAGGGAACTGGCGCACCATCATCATGGGTCTTCGAAAACCATGATGTAACGCGCAAAGTAAATCGCTTTGATCAGGGACTTCGAGGCGGCGGCGTCGCTAATCCGAAGGATCGTTGGGGTGATCTCGAAAAGTTTGATATCACTCGGGGTACACGTCGTGCTCGCGCTGGCGCTCTTCTGATGCTCGCGCTTCCCGGGGGTGCATATATTTACCAAGGAGAAGAGCTCGGCCTACCTGAGGTAACTGATATTCCACACGATCGCCTTACCGATCCACGCTGGAAGATGAGCGGTTACACCGATCCAGGTCGCGATGGTTGCCGAGTGCCAATTCCGTGGACCGCAGATGAGAAGGGCGCACATGGATTCTCTGCATCAGCGTTGGTAACAAAGCTGAGCGCATGGTTGCCACAGCCACAGAACTGGGGCGACTTCGCTGCAGATATGCAGGAGAAGGATGCGAATTCAACGCTCGCGCTCTACCGCACCGCTCTGAAGATTCGCCGAGGCGAAGCTGGACTTGGCGATGGCGAGATTGAGTGGATTGAAGCTGGCCCTACGGCGATTGCCTTTAAGCGTCCAGGCAACTTCGCCTGTTACGTGAACTTTGGGGCAGATCTTCCGCTACCAGCCGGGGCAAAGGTACTTGTCGCGTCCGGTTCGCTGAATGGCAATTCCCTTCCGGTAGATACCGCAGTGTGGTTGCGCTTAAAGTAACGGCATGAAGAAATTTCATCCGGCGTGGACTGCCGCGGTTGTAACATTCTTTACCCTCGTTGCAACCGCTGGTTTTCGGGCAGCGCCGTCCGTTCTTATCATTCCGCTTCAGAACGCCTTCGGCTGGTCGCGCGATCAGATTTCACTTGCCATCTCAGTAAATATTCTCATCTACGGTTTTACCGCCCCATTTGCCGCGGCAATTATGGAGAAGTTCGGCGTCCGTAAAACTGTAATGAGCGCTCTAGGCATCGTAGGTCTTGGCGCTTTATCAACTCTGTACATCTCTCAGCCATGGCATCTGATTCTGCTTTGGGGTGTGATTGTTGGCGGCGGTACCGGTGCAATGGCGCTGGTCTTCGCTGCGACGATGGTAGGACGCTGGTTCGTTGCCAAGCGAGGCATCGTTATAGGAGTCCTTACTGCTGCAGGGGCGGCAGGCCAGCTCATCTTTCTTCCTGGGCTATCTGCTCTAACGGAACGCTTTGGTTGGAAATCAATCTCGATCACCGTTGGCAGTGGTGCACTACTCATGATTCCCGTCATCTTCCTTCTGCTGCGCGAGAAGCCATCTGAGTTAGGGATGTTGCCATATGGCGCTCCTGCGGATTGGAAAGAACCAGAGAAATCCTCCCGTAACGCCTTTTCAGAAACGGTTGCAACTCTTCGGGAGGCGATGAAGCTCCGTGATTTCTGGATTCTGGCAGGATCATTCTTTGTCTGCGGGCTCTCCACCAATGGCCTGGTTGGTACACATCTCATTGCTGCGGCGCATGATCATGGAATGCCGCAAGTCACTGCGGCTAGCTTGCTCGCCCTTGTTGGTGTCTTCGATGTTGTCGGCACTATTGCCAGCGGTTGGTTGACTGACAAGATTGATCCCCGCAAGCTACTTTTCTTTTACTACTTTTTACGAGGTCTATCACTCTTCCTGCTTCCAGTAATTCTCTTCCCATCCATTCATGCCAAAACGCTGGTCTTCGTAATTTTCTATGGCCTTGATTGGGTTGCGACGGTTCCACCAACTGTAATTCTCGCGCGCAAGATTATGGGCCCAACAAGAGGAACAGTTCTCTACGGATGGGTCTTTGCCTCGCATCAACTGGGAGCATCTGTTGCGGCTTACGGTGCAGCGCTGCTGCGGGTGAAATTTGGAAACTATGCACTGGCTTTCTATATTGCAGGAATTCTCTGCGTACTTACCTCCGTTGCGGTCCTTCAAATTGGACGCGACAAGGAGCTAGTAAATGACTGACCGGACGCTGTATGAAGAGATCGGGGGACATCAGGTATTTGAAAACTTGGTCTCCCATTTCTATGCGCTGGTGGCGATTGATCCCATCCTTCGTCCGATGTATCCAGATTCAGAGATGCATGAGGCTGCCGAACGCCTATTGATGTTCCTTGAACAGTATTGGGGAGGACCAACGACGTATTCGGAGAAGCGCGGCCATCCGCGTCTTCGTATGCGTCACCAACCATTTCATGTTGATCTTGCAGCCCGCGATGCCTGGTTAAGCTGTATGAAGTCAGCAGTTGATGAGATTGAAACGACTCCTGAATTGAAGAGCCAGTTGTGGGAGTACTTGCTTACTGCCGCTGATGCGATGGTAAATCAGTTCGAGTAGTACTTACACCCGCGGTTGGGACTTATTACCAATCTTTAAGATCTCACCATTACGCAAGTACCAGAGAGTTCCATCTTCGCCTCGAACAGTTGTGATGCGCAGACCGACCGCCTCTACGACGCCCTTCACCTCAAGAACTTCGACTACATCGCCTACGCCATATTGATCTTCAATCAGCATGAAGATTCCAGCAAGAACATCACGAACGATGGTCTGAGCACCTAGGCCGAGCGCTACCCCGATAACTCCGGCGGAGGCAACGATTGGTCCTAGGTTTAATCCGAATTCGCTGAGAATCATTGCAAGTGAGATGATCCAAAGAATACCGTTGAGGGTTGAGCGAAGAATGGTGCCAGTTGTCGCAGCGCGCTCCTTTTGACGGGTGCGGCTCTTCTGCGGGCCAGGGACAAAGTCTGCCTGGGCAATGCGGTTCATCGCACGGGTGATAGCCCGCCCACCAAAGGCTTGAAGCACCAGGGTGATGGCGATGATGGTCAGAATGTGGAGCGGAGCCCCACTAAACCAATTCCAGACGTGGTGAAAGTTAATATTCATGGTTCCCCTAGTCTAGTAAGAGAATTTGCAAGAAATAAGGGCGTCGATAGGGCAAGATTTACCTACGGCTGATTTCCCCTAAGCCGTGAAGCTAAAGTCCTTCGGTACTTAAGGGAGCAGGAACTGTGTCACAGACATTGGTTCTGAACGCCACCTATGAGCCACTAGGTGTCGTTTCAGATAGGCGAGCGTTGATTCTCGTATTGAATCAGCGCGCTACAACTGTGGAAGATTCTGAAATCACTCTCCACCATGCGCACGGTTCTTTCAACTTGCCGGCAGTGATTCGTCTTACTAAATTTGTGAAGATTCCTTACCGCCATGCGATTCCGCTATCTCGCCGGGCAATCTTCGCCCGCGATGGCGGAAAGTGTGTCTACTGCGGTGCAACCGCAACCTCTATCGATCACGTGATGCCGCGCAGTCGAGGGGGAGGACATCACTGGGAGAATGTGGTCTCGGCCTGCCACAAGTGCAATCATCAGAAAGCGGATCGAACGTTGAAGGAGATTGGCTGGAAATTGCGGACAGCGCCACGGGAACCGGCAGGTGCTGCTTGGCGAATTCTTGGCTCTGGCCATTCACATCAACGCTGGCTCGCATATCTCGAGCCGTATGGCGGCGATGTCACGACGACTGTTTCGGCGTAATAGAATTACCGCATGATCAATCACCTTATGACAGGCCTTATGCACGCGACTGTTATTGAAGATGGCATGAAGCCAGGCGCAGCGATGCCCGCTCTGCAGACATTCCTCTGGTTCGTTGCAGCACCGATTGCTCTCTTCGTTGGAATCTCAGTGATCGTGATTATCTCGAGCGCTGACCGCCGGAAGTCTTACTCCTCCGGCGATCTCACTCGTATCGATTAATTACTCAGCGTCTTTCTTCTGCGCATTGAGTGCGCGAGCGAGTGAATCGCGATTCTCTGAGAGATAGCGAATCAACGTATCTTTCGCGATCTTACCCTCATTCGCTATCCATGCATTGGTCCGATCTAACATCTCCTGCGTCACGATGTAGCGAGGGAACATTGTCTCTACAAGCTGGCTTGCAAGTTCAAAGCCCTTCGCCTCCCATGTCGCAAGAAGAGTGTTGAAGTACTTATCTGCAAACTCTGTTGAGAGTTCGACTTGATTTGGACGATAGAAGCCAAGAATCTGGTTCTGGCGAACTTGAGTTCCGGTCTCATCGGAGTAGATGGAATCCCATGCTGCCCGCTTGCCTTCGATTGACGGAAGAGCGGCAAGGCACTTCTGGTAAGCGGCATTGCCAGGGATGGTGTTGTCAGTTGCGAGTGCAGCGTCGAGATCTGCCTTCGCGTACGCACCACGCTCCGCGAGCGCAAAGGCGAGGGTCCAACGAAGGTCGCTATCAACGACTAGCCCCTTGAGCTCACCGCTAATGAGTGAGTTGATCTTTGGAGCATCTGCATCAGATGCAAGTGAGACATAGATGCGAGCGTATTGGAGCTGTGCATCGCTACCGGCAGGAGCGCTCTGCAACATTGCCCAGAGAGCATCGGACGCTTTCTGTCGAGCTGCGTCACGATTCTTTGCGCTGACATAGAGATCGAGAGCGGCGGGAAGTTGGCGACCTACGGCGGTGATTGTGCTGATGGTGCTCTCAGTTGCAAGACCTGCAAGTGCGATATCAACGAAGTCACTCGCTGAGAGTTCGCCATCGCGTGTCATATCCCAGACCGTTGACCAGCAGAGAACGCGGGTTAGCGCATCTTCAATTTTGCCAAGGTGATTCTTAAGAGTCTCGATTGAGCGAGCATCGATGCGCAACTTCGCATAGGTTAGGTCGCGATCGTTGAGGAGCAGGAGATCGGCAACTTTCTGCCCGGCTAGTGCGCTGACATCGGTGGATGCCCCGGCTGCATCGATATCGATAGATTGACGAAGTACGAGCTTCTCTCCGACGAGGTCGTAGAGACCTACCGCCATGCGGTGTGGACGAAGTTCCTTTGAGCCAACTGGGATCTTCGGTGCTTCTTGCTCGATTGATACGGAGTTGTAGATATCACCATCAACTTCGACCTTGGGGCGAAGTGTGTTCACACCTGCAGTGCGTAGCCAGGTATCAACCCACGCAGTGAGATCCTTGCCGCTTGCATCCTGCAACGCGTTGACGAGATCAGGGAATGTGGTGTTGCCCCACGCATGCTTCTTGAAGTAATTCTGGAGTCCCTTGATGAAGTTCTCGCGACCGACGAAGGCAGAGAGTTGCTGAAGGACTGAAGCGCCTTTCGCGTACGAGATACCATCGAAGTTTGAGGCGACCGTCTCGATATCATCCATGACGGTGATAATTGGATGAGTTGAGTTGAACTGGTCTTGGCTATACGCCCAAGTCTTGTCAGATGAGTTAAAGGCAGCCCAGGCGTTCTTGAACTCGGTGCCCTCATAAAGAGAGGTATATGCAGCCCACTCGGCGAATGACTCGTTAAGCCAGAGATCATTCCACCATTGCATTGTTACGAGATTTCCGAACCACATATGTGCCATCTCATGAAGGATGACCATCGCACGGCGCTCGTACATAAAGTCAGTTGCCTTAGAGCGGAAAACTAGCAGCTCTTCTAGGAATGTTACGCAGCCTGCATTCTCCATTGCGCCCCAGTTGTAATCGACAACTGCGAGTTGGTCATACTTTTCAAATGGATATGGAAGACCGAATACTGTTTCGAAATACTTGAAGCCCTGCTTTGTCACCTTAAAGATATTCTCTGGATCAAGGGATTCCGCGAGCGACTTACGGCAATAGATGCCGAGTGGGATTGTCTTCTCGCCGACATACTCGTCATGCACGTGTGAGTATGGCCCTGCGACCATCGCAGTGATGTACGTTGAAATACGTGGGGTTGCAGTGAACTCCCACTTGTTCTTTCCGCCGATATCGGTCTTTGATGCAACTGGGCTGTTAGAGATGACTTCCCAATGCGATGGTGCGATAGCAGTGAGTTGCCACGTTGACTTGAGATCTGGTTGGTCAAAGCATGGATACATGCGACGGATATGCGCCGTCTCACCTTGAGAGTAGAGGTATGCCTCATCATCGACTGGGTCGACGGAGAGCTGTAGGCCTTCACCGGCTTTGGAGAAGACTGCCTCGATCTCGACAACTAACTCGTTCTGAGCAGCTAGGTTCTTGATGAAGATTGTTGTTCCATCGTATGAGGTTGTATCAACCGGTGCGCCATTGAGGGTTGCGCTGAGAATCTTGTTGCCGACTGCATCGAGGAACGTCTCGGCGCCAGGGGTAGTGCAGGAGAACTTCGCAACAGTCTTTGCAATAAATACCTCTCGGCCATGAGTCACATCGATAGTGACCTCGTAGCTTTCCACCGAGAGTAGGGATGAGCGGGATTCAGCTTCGCTGCGAGTGATATTTAGACCGGGCACGGTTCCTCCGAGATTTGGGTTCTGGTGAGTATTTAAGAATGTTAACGATTCTTCTCTAGAGAGGTAACCTACCGATTATGGAGCGCCCGGTAAATCGCAGTTATAGGCTACGTGGCGCTCGGGCGACCCTCGCCCAAGAAATGGCGTACGAGCGCTTATGGCCAAAGTATGGCCTCGAGCCGGTTGGGGTCATAGACCCTGCTGTTATCTTCCCAGATGCCTCACGACGCATCATGGAGATCGGCACAGGTATGGGTGAGGCTACGGCGAAGATTGTTGCCTCGTTTGTAGACACTGGATTTATTGCGGTGGAGGTTCACAAGCCCGGAATTGGTGCGCTCATGAACTTGGCGAGTGCAAACGGTTCTGAGAATCTACGGATCATTGAAGAAGATGCCCACATGATTTTGAGCCACTCAATCCCCGATGGCTCTCTCGACGCCATTCACCTCTACTTTCCCGATCCATGGCCTAAGGCAAGACACTGGAAGCGTCGAATCATTCAGGCACAGTTCCTCGAATTGATACATCCCAAAATAGTTGATGGTGGCTATATCCATATTGCAACTGACTGGATTGAATATGTCGAATGGATGCAGCGAGTATTTTCTGAGAGCACGCTCTTCGAGGGTGGAGTGATAGCGCGCCCTGAGTGGCGACCTATTTCAAAGTTTGAAGGTCAAGGTCTGCGCAAGGGCCACACCGTGACAGATATGAAGTACTTTAAAAAGTAAGAAGTGTTAGAGCGCACCAGTCTCTTCGTATTTGCTCACCATGTTAATACGGCGTACATGGCGTTCGTCGCCAGGAAAAGGCGTCGCGATAAAGGTATCAACAAGTTCTAGCGAGAACTCCTCGGTATGCATCCGCCCACCAATTGCCATGACATTGGCGTTGTTATGTTCACGTGCAAGCTTTGCCGTTTCGACAGACCAGACAAGGGCGGCGCGAACACCGGTTACCTTGTTAGCTGCAATCTGTTCACCGTTGCCTGAACCACCTAAGACAATTCCTAATGAGCCAGGTTCAGCAACAACCGCGGCAGCCGCTGGAATGCAGAAGACAGGGTAATCATCAAGCGGGTCATAGGTATACGGGCCATGATCTTGAACTGTGTGGCCCAACGAGGTCAGGTGCTCGACGATTTTATTCTTAAAGTCGAGTCCTGCATGGTCGCTACCGATATGAATCTTCACCGGCATATCTTCTCAAAGAAAAGCCAAAGGCCCCTACCTTTTGAGATAGAGGCCTTCGGTGTCACTGTTGCGAGCGGGATTAACCGTTCGTTGAAGAACCGGGTGCGCCGAGTGGTGGAGGAGTTCCGCCCATCATTCCGCCCGTCCCGCCTTGCTTTCCATCGTTATCGCCATGGCCGCGTCCTCTGCCCATTCCAGCAGGCCCGAATCCGCCAGGATGAACTTGAGAAACCTCTGCTGTTACTTTTGCAACAAGTCCAGCTTTAATTGTTGTTGCATTTGCAGCAGTCACTGAACCAGCTGTGACAGCGGCATCAATTGCCTTTGTTTCTGCCAAGACGATTGCATCGATTACTGCTTGAGTCTTTGCACCAGCGATATCGGCGATTGTCTTTCCAGCCTGGAGCTGAACCTTGACTGTCGCAGTATCTGTGCCAAGTGTTGTTGCAACTACCTTCAAGATATCTGCGCGATTCACACCGAGTGGTCCACCCGCGTGATCTGGTCCGACATTCGTTGGGCGTGCTGCATCAAGTGCTGCGAGGATTGCAGTCTCTTGTGCCGCAGTGATGGTGTTCTTGGTGACGAGTCCATCGAGAACGACCTTGATTCCGTTATCTGCACCAACACCCATTGGGCCAAAGCCACTTAGAGTTGCCTTGGTTGAAACCTTTGTGGATGACTTCTTCGTTGACGCTTCAGCGATTCCGTATGAACCTGCTGAGAGAGCAACAACAAGTGCTCCAGCGACTAATTTGCTTCTCTTCATAATTCCCTCCGTACTGCCTTTGCCAGATGCCCTCACATCCGGATAACCGCAGATAACTCCACTAACCTGAAGTTACAGCCAGCCTAACCTGAGAACGCGGTTAGAGTTTTGGGCACTCTTGCGTCTGGCTCGAGGATTATGCGCGGAACGTTCTCACTCAGCCTGAGGGATCGGCATTTTTACTAGAGCCCGGCTATTCGGGTCCTTGGGCCACTCACTTTCCTCGCACTTCTTTTCGAGAATTTGCTCCTGAAAATCTTGAGAGTGGGTATCGATGAGAAAGTTATTTATCGTTTTCTTGGCTTCATTGGCCGCCATCACCGTTACCGGAAGTTTTTCGGAGAGTGCGCACTCCGCAATTAAAAAAGTAGCAGCTCTAAATAAAACTGGAAGAACTCCGCAGAAAGTGGTGAACACCATTCTCCATGGGACTGGGGTTCCATCCTCTTCACTTGGTGCCAATGGTGATTTCTACATTGATCTCAACACTTACAACATGTATGGACCAAAGAGTTCAGGGCGATGGTCTGCTCCAACAAGTTTGAAAGGTGCACAAGGTGTTGCTGGTCCCGTCGGCCCGCAAGGAGTCGCGGGTCGTTCAGCAGATCGTGTAACAAATGTTTCATCGCAATCACCAATTGCAATTGCAGGTCCAAGTGGTCCCGTCGGCCCACGCGGAGAAAAAGGAGAGACGGGTGCACCAGGAGCCACAGGTGCACCGGGAGTTGCAGGTTCACCAGGAGCCACAGGTGCACCGGGTGTTGCAGGTTCGGTTGGTCCTATTGGTCCTGCAGGAGCACAAGGTGAAGTTGGTCCGAAAGGTGAGCAAGGAGTTCAAGGTGCAACGGGAGCAACAGGTGCAACGGGTCCAGTTGGTGCAATGGGAGCAATGGGAGCAACGGGAGCAACTGGAGCAACTGGAGCAACAGGTGCAAAAGGCGACCAAGGAATAGCAGGAGTAACCGGTGCCGTCGGACCTAAAGGCGATCAGGGAATTCAAGGTTCAATAGGCGCAACCGGTTCAACTGGCAGCGTTGGTCCCCAAGGCCCAATCGGATTAACTGGCGCAGTCGGTCCGGTTTCAATACAAGTGGTTTCTGTAGATGCCTTTGAATTATCAACACTTAACATAAATGGGAGTTCATCGAGCAAAGCAATAGGCAGTTTGATATCGGGTAAGTCCTACTTTTTCTCAATACTGCTTTCAGGCAGAGTTGCAGGGATTCAGTCGACTGCTACGCCTTTAATCCTAAAGTTGTCAGCAAATAATCCTTCTGACACATTGACTTACCAGGTTAATCACTCTTATTCGAAATTCGGCTTTGGGGATAACGATTTGGCTAGCCGGCATTCATTAACTATTGCAGGAACTATTCAGATTGGACCTAGCCCCTCGAGCCTCCAGATCATGGTGATTGATACGCTGGGAGGCACGGGGACGGCTCAGTCCAAAATCAGCTTTTCGGGGACCGCATTTTTTGAGGAAGTCGGAACTATTTTTTAACAAAAAAAGCTTGGAGCGGGTGACCGGGATCGAACCGGCATGGCCAGCTTGGAAGGCTGGGGCTCTACCATTGAGCTACACCCGCATATTCATGCGGCAGGGGGTCCGCCCATGTAAGGGGCATCACTTCCTGAGGGGGCTAGGTTACTTGGTTTGGTTAGGAGAACTCAAAACGAACCCTTAGACTTCTCACTCACGCCACGGGGCGTAGCGTAGTGGCTAGCGCGCCTGCTTTGGGAGCAGGAGACCGGGAGTTCGAATCTCCCCGCCCCGACCAGTAGTTCTAAAAACCTCCATTCAAAACTCATTTAGGAGAGATGTGAAAAGCTCGGTCGAGAAAATCAACGAAACAAGTGTCCGAATCAATGTCGAAGTTTCATGGGATGAACTTCAACCACATCTTTCAAATGCATACGATGCAATTAGCGCACGTGTAAACATTCCTGGTTTCCGTAAGGGCAAGGTCCCTAAGGCAATGATCGATCAGCGCGTTGGTCGTGCTGGAGTTCTTGATGAGATGGTCAGCGCAGCTCTTCCATTCTTCTATCAACAGGCTTCAATGGAGAACAAGTTAAAGCCACTTGGTCGCCCAGTTGTTGATGTAAAAGAACTCGTCGATAACGAGAAGTTTGTCTTCGATGTTGAAGTAGATGTTCGTCCTGAATTTTCACTTCCAAATTTCTCTGAGATGACTCTTGAAGTTGATGACGTTGTTGTCTCTGAAACTGAAATTCAAGATCAGATTGATGGCCTCCGTGCACGCTTTGGAACATTGACTGCAGTTGAGAAGGTTGTCGAGAAGGGTGACTTTGTTCTTCTTGATCTCGTTGCAACAATCAATGGCGAAGAGATCGAAGGCGGCGTAGCTCGCGATATCTCTTACGAAGTTGGCAGTTCTTCAATGATTGAAGGCCTTGATGAGGCACTCATCGGTCTATCTGCTGGCGAGAATAAAGATTTCAAGGCACCACTTGTTGGAATGGCCGAGGGTGAGACCGGTGATATCGCTGCCACGGTGAAGGCTGTTAAGCGTCGCGATCTTCCTGAGTTAAATGATGAGTTTGCAAAGCTATCTTCTGAGTTTGAGACTCTTGCAGAACTCACTGCAGATATCACAACACGCATGGAACGCTTCAAGGCGATGGAACAAGGCTCACATGCTCGCGATCTCCTCATGGAGAAGTTGAATGCATCAGTGAATATTCCAATCCCAACAAAGATTATTGAGCAAGAAGTTCATGACCATCTTGAGAAGGAAGGTCGCCTTGAGGATGAAGAGCATCGCAAGGAAGTAACTGATCAGACTGTTGAATCTTTGAAGCAAGAGCTCCTACTGGATGCGATTGTTGAGGCCGAGCAAGTGACTGTTAACGAAGGCGAACTCACTGAGTACATCGTTCGTGCAGCAGCTCGCTACCAGGTATCTCCAGATCAGTTCATCAAGGAGATCTCTGAAGCGGGTCAGATCAATACTGTTGTTGCCGAGGTAACTCGCGCAAAGGCATTGGCCGGCGCACTTGCTCGCGCAAAGGTTGTCACCAAGTCTGGCAAGGTCGTTGATCTTGAGGCCCTTCGCCCGCAGACACCTGCTGAGGCTGAATAACCTTCCACGATTTATCGAAAGTAGCCCAATCAAGTCGCTCGGTTTGGTTGGGCTTATTTCTTTTCTCGCCTCATTCTTCGCTAGGTGGGCTATTTCCACACCGCTTCTCTCAGGGCGAACGCTCCCGAGGGCATAATCACCATTTTCGGGAAGCATTCACACGCTTTTATTGTTAAGGTCAATACTGGAGCCAAAGCCACCGGCGGCGGCTCTCAGTGCAGGTCTCATCGGCAAGCACGGGTAATCGAGAGAAGGGCCTTTCGTGGAGATAATCACCTCGCGTTCAGCGGGATCAGGTATGGGCGGTTTGGACGATCAGGTTTATCAGCGCCTGCTTCGCGAACGCATCATCTTCCTTGGATCAGTCGTTGAAGATTCCATGGCGAATGCCATCGCAGCTCAGATGTTGCTTCTTGCTGCAGAGGATCCAGATAAGGACATCTACCTCTACATCAACTCACCCGGTGGATCTATCTCAGCCGGTATGGCGATTTATGACACTATGCAGTACATCAAGAATGACGTCGCAACTGTTGCGATGGGTCTTGCTGCATCAATGGGTCAGTTCCTCCTCTGTGCAGGTGCACCAGGAAAGCGTTATGCACTTCCTAACGCCCGCATCATGATGCACCAACCATCCGGCGGTATCGGCGGAACAGCATCAGATATCAAGATTCAGGCAGAGCAGATGTCCTTCACGAAGAAGAAGATGGCAGAACTCATCGCATTCCACACCGGCCAAAAAGAAGAGACCATCGTCTCTGACTCTGACCGCGATCGTTGGTTTGATGCAGAAGCAGCTAAGGAATACGGTTTTGTCGATCACGTTGTGCGCTCAGCCGCACAGGTATCAGGTAGCGGAGGAACAGCATGAACTTCTCAAATAATGAATTGAACCGCCTCGCAAAGGTGAACGACATTCAGTCACGTTACGTTCTTCCTACAATCGAAGAGAAGACCGCATACGGCTACAAGCGCCTTGACCCTTATACAAAACTCTTTGAAGAGCGCATCGTCTTCTTGGGTCAGGCAATCGATGACACCGTAGCAAACGATGTCATGGCACAGATTCTGACGCTTGAATCGATGGATACTGATCGCGACATCATCATGTACATCAACTCACCAGGTGGTTCATTTACAGCGCTCACCGCAATCTATGACACCATGCAATTCGTCCGCCCAGACATCATGACAATCTGTCTTGGGCAAGCCGCATCTGCCGCTGCAATCCTGCTCGCAGGTGGCGCGAAGGGTAAGCGCATGGCGCTCGAGCATGCACGCGTGCTCATCCACCAGCCTTATTCAGAGGGTGGCGGACAAGGTTCCGATATTGAAATTCAGGCAGCAGAGATCATGCGTATGCGCTCGCTCCTTGAGACGATGCTTGCAAAGCACACAACAAAATCAGCAGAAGATATTGCTCGCGACATTGAGCGCGACAAGATTCTTACTGCGCAAGAGGCTGTTGAGTACGGAATCATCGATCAGGTCCTCGCATCTCGTAAGGCGAAGCCAGTCGTCTAATCTGTTCCGGTCGTTTCATCCGTTCCAGTTTGTTCAGTACCGGTTGTGAAGTAATTGCTTCTCTCAGGGCGAACACGCGAAGGCTCATTTATGAGGCAAATTCACGGATGAAAGTTCTAGGCTCATCTCTATGAATACCCGTATCGGCGAATCTGGTGACCTGCTCAAATGCTCTTTCTGCGGAAAGACGCAGAAGCAGGTTAAGAAGCTTATTGCCGGTCCTGGTGTCTACATCTGCGATGAGTGCATTGATCTCTGTAACGAGATTATCGTTGAAGAACTCAGTGAAGCTTCTGCATCCGGCTTAACTGAACTTCCGAAGCCACAAGAGATTTATGACTTCCTTGATCAATATGTAATCGGACAAGACCGTGCGAAGAAGTCTCTCTCTGTCGCTGTCTATAACCATTACAAGCGCGTGCAATCTGGCGATACAAAGCGTGAAGATGCAATTGAACTCTCAAAGAGCAACATTCTTATTCTCGGCCCAACTGGCTGTGGCAAGACACTTCTTGCGCAGACACTTGCAAGGATGCTCAATGTTCCCTTTGCAATTGCAGATGCAACAGCGCTCACTGAAGCCGGCTATGTCGGTGAAGATGTTGAGAACATTCTGTTGAAGTTAATCCAGGCAGCAGACTTCGACGTGAAGAAGGCAGAGACTGGCATCATCTACATCGATGAAATCGATAAGGTCGCGCGTAAGGCAGAGAATCCATCAATCACTCGCGATGTTTCCGGTGAAGGTGTGCAGCAAGCGCTACTCAAAATTCTTGAAGGAACAACAGCGTCAGTTCCACCACAGGGTGGACGTAAGCACCCTCATCAAGAGTTCCTACAGATTGATACAACGAATATTCTCTTCATCGTTGGTGGCGCATTTGCCGGCCTAGAGAAGATCATTGAAGGTCGCAAGGGAAGTTCTGGCGTTGGCTTTAACGCCATGCTTCAGAGCACTGAAGAGAACTCAACCCGTGACTTCTTCGCCGAAGTTATGCCTGAAGATCTCTTGAAGTTCGGAATGATTCCCGAGTTCATTGGACGTCTACCAATCTTGACCTCAGTTGAGAATCTTGATCGCCCAGCCCTCATGCAGATTCTGACTGAGCCAAAGAATGCGCTTGTGAAGCAGTACCAACGCCTCTTCGCTCTTGATGGCGTCGAACTAGAGATCTCGCACGAGGCACTTGAAGTTGTAGCCGATCTTGCTATTAAGCGCGGTACGGGTGCACGTGGTCTTCGTGCAATCATGGAGGAGACCCTGCTCTCCGTGATGTATGAGGTGCCTTCACGGGCTGACGTTGAACGCGTGATTGTGACCCCCGATTGCGTGCTTAGCCATAAGCAGCCCGAGTATGTTCTGCGCTCTGGGCCAGCCGCTGGGTCAAAGCGTTCCTCCAAGAGCGCCTAGTCACGCAAAATCTCGACCCAATTCCTACTCTAAACTGAACCCCTTATGAGCGAACGTCCAGAACTGCCGTCCAGCTTCGTCCCTGCAGATATAGAAGCGCCCCTTTACGAGAAGTGGGTGAAGGCCGGGTACTTCACGGCAGACCCAAAGTCTGAGAAGCCACCGTTTGCAATCGTTATCCCACCTCCAAATGTCACGGGCGTTCTTCATATTGGTCACGCGCTCGATCACACATTGCAGGACATTCTTATTCGAATGAAGCGGATGAAGGGCTTCGAAGCTCTCTGGCTTCCGGGAATGGACCATGCTGGCATCGCCACACAGAATGTTGTTGAGAAGCAATTAGCAGCACAAGGCCTCTCTCGCCACGACCTCGGACGCGAGAACTTTGTCGCCAAGGTCTGGGAGTGGAAAGCAGAATCTGGCGGAGCAATCCTTGATCAAATGAAGCGCCTCGGTGACTCTGTTGACTGGAGTCGCGAACGTTTCACAATGGATGAAGGTCTTTCGCGTTCCGTACTCTCTATCTTCAAGCGCCTGTACGATGCAGATTTAATTTATCGTGCAGAGCGCATCATTAACTGGTGCCCACGCTGCTTAACTGCCTTATCGGATATTGAAGTAGAGCATCAAGATGATGCCGGTGAATTTGTGCAGGTTACCTACGGTGAGGGAGATCTCCAGATCACTGTTGCCACAACACGACCAGAGACCATGATGGGTGATGGCGCAGTTGCAGTTCACCCAGATGATCCTCGTTACCAACACATGATTGGTAAGATGGTTCTTCTGCCACTCGTCAACCGAATGATTCCGATTATCGCCGATGAATTAGTCGATCCAGAGTTCGGTACCGGCGCAGTCAAGGTAACAGCGGCGCACGATCCAAATGACTTTGAAATGGCAGTTCGACACAATATTCCATTCGTTGTCATCATGGATGAACATGGCGTAATGAGTGGAACTGGCACCGAGTTTGATGGCATGGATCGCTTCGCAGCTCGGGTCGCTGTTGTTGCAAAGCTTAAAGAGATGGGACGCGTTCCGTCAGAGAAGCGTCCTTACATGCACTCCGTCGGGCACTGCTCGCGCTGCGATACAACGGTGGAACCACGTCTCTCCAAACAATGGTTTGTAAAAGTTGGTCCACTTGCAAAAGCTGCAGGAGATGCAGTGCGCGATGGTCGTGTGAAGATTGAACCTGAAGAACTTTCCCCACGATACTTTGAGTGGGTTGATGGCATGCATGACTGGTGTATCTCGCGCCAGTTGTGGTGGGGCCATCGCATTCCTGTGTATTACGGACCAGATGGCGACATCGTTGTGTGCGGTCCAGATGAGCAACCACCTGCAGGATACATACAGGACCCAGATGTTCTCGATACCTGGTTCTCTTCGGCGCTCTGGCCGTTCTCAACTTTAGGTTGGCCAGAAGAGAGTGCCGACCTGAAGAAGTTCTATCCAACCAGCGTTCTTGTAACCGGCTATGACATTCTCTTCTTCTGGGTTGCGCGCATGATGATGTTTGGTCTCTTTGCGATGGATGGCGTTCAACCATTTCACACCATCGCGCTGCATGGATTAGTGCGCGATCGCTTTGGCAAGAAGATGTCTAAGTCCCGTGGCAACACCGTTGATCCAATTGAGTTCATGGATACTTATGGTTCAGATGCGCTCCGGTTTACTTTGGCACGTGGCGCAAACCCAGGCACTGATCAGGCACTTGCTGAAGAGTGGATTGGTGGAGCACGAAACTTCGCAACAAAGCTCTGGAATGCCTCACGCTTTGCGATGATGAACGGCGCGACGGTAGAAGGTGCGCTCCCATCTTTCGAATCACTCGATGCAATTAATCGCTGGATTCTTACCCGCCTTGATGAGACCGTTACTGAAGTTGATGCGTTGTACGAGAAGTATGAATTCGCAAAGGCATCTGAAATTCTCTATCACTTTGCTTGGGATGATCTCTGCGACTGGTATCTCGAATTATCGAAGGCATCCTTTGCAGCAGGAGGAGAGTCAGCGGATAAATCTCGTCGCGTTCTTGGACACGTCCTCGACCAGTTGCTTCGACTTCTCCACCCATCTATGCCATTCATCACTGAAGCGCTCTGGACAAATCTCACCGGAGAAGAGTCTGTCGTCATAGCTTCATGGCCAAAGTTGGCACCGGCGATGCAAGATGGCACCTCAAAGAAGACGATTGCACAGATTCAGGACATCATCACTGAGATTCGTCGCTTCAGAAATGATCAAGGAATTAAGAGCTCTGCAAAAATCATCGCGCGCTTTAACGGCCTCGGTGAACTCGCGCCGTATGAGGGTGCAATTCGTCATATTATCCGTGCTGATATCAGCGAGGGTAACTTCACATCAAAGATTGAAGTAGATGATGTGACAATTGAATTTGATCTCACTGGTGCTATCGACCTTAAAGCAGAACGCGCCCGCCTTTCTAAGGACCTTGCTCAGGCAGAGAAAGATCGTGCAACTGCAAAGGTAAAGCTTGAGAATGAGGGCTTTATGGCGAAGGCGCCCCTTGAAGTTGTCCAAGAGATTCGAGAGCGGTTAGCGCAGACCACAGCCGACATCGAGCGAATCATTGCTTCCCTTGCAGGATTGCCGACCGAATAATGTTGACGCCAGAAGAGAAGGAAGGGCTGGATCTCGTAGAGGCAGCGCTATTAGCGCGCTGGCCAGAGAGCAAGCTCGAGCCATCTATGGATCGCATCGAAGCGCTGACATATGCGCTCGGTAGTCCCCAGTTGACCTATCCAACGATTCATATCACTGGCACAAATGGTAAAACCACAACCTCTCGCATGATTGATTCCCTCATGCGCGAGCTTGGATATCGAACCGGTCGATTTACCAGCCCGCATTTAGAGAGCATTCTTGAACGTATCTCCATCAATGGTGAACCAATCACTGCTGAAGGGATGATCGCTACTTATAACGATATCGCGCTCTACTTAGATCTCATTGATTCGCGCCAGTCACATCCCATCTCTTTCTTTGAGGCCATCACCGCACTTGCCTTTGTGGCGTTTGCAGAATTTCCGGTTGATATCGGCGTCATCGAAGTCGGCATGGGTGGCGAGTGGGATGCGACAAATGTTGTGCAAGGACAAGTCGCGGTGTTTACACCGATTGGTTTAGATCACATGGAGTATCTCGGCGAGACAATTGAAGAGATTGCACGAACAAAGGCTGGAATTATCAAGCCCGAGTGTCGTGTTGTCGTATCAGCGCAGCCGATAGAAGTTGCCAAAATATTGACTGAACGCATCCTGGAAAAGGGCGCGATGCCGTACCGTGAAGGTGTCGAATTTGCAGTTACTGAACGCGCACTAGCTGTCGGCGGACAGCTTCTCACAATTCGCGGTGTGCATGGGGAATACAAAGAGGTATTCGTTCCGCTGTATGGCGCACACCAAGCTCAAAATGCATCGGTCGCACTTGCGGCAGTGGAGGCCTTCGCCGGAACGTCACTTGATATCGAGGCGGTTCGCCGCGCATTTGCAAATATTCAGTCACCTGGACGATGCGAAATCATTTATCGCGATCCAACGGTTATCGTCGATGCAGCTCATAATCCACATGGCGCTCACGCTCTTGCTGAAACCCTTCGTAACGAGTTTGATTTCGAATCTATCTTTGGCGTTGTAGGAATTCTGGGAGAGAAAGATGCGTTGGGACTTCTCCAAGAGTTAGAGCCGGTTATTGATCGGCTCGTCGTTACCTCAAGCACATCACCTCGCGCTCTGCCGATCGATGAGTTATATGCGTTAGCAGTCCAAGTCTTTGGTGCCGAGCGTGTCTTCAAAGAGTCAAATCTTCAGAGCGCGATAGCAACCACGATTGAACAGTGCACACTGATTAATCAAACGAGTGAGGGCACCTCCGGCGTAGTCATCACTGGATCAGTTGTCACTGCTGGTGAGGCGAAGACAATCGTGAGAGCGTTTGCCGGCGAGTGAGAACTTTAGGCTCAGCCGTTATTACGATGGAGTTCTTCCTCGTAGGATTTGCACTTCTGATTGCAAAGAACCATCACTCCGCAACAACACTTTGGATAGGTGCGTTGATAGCGCTTCTTCTACTTCTGACCGCCGGGTTGCTCTCTTCTATTCGAGGTTGGATTCTCGGCTCACTCCTTCAAATAGCCCTGATCGCTTACGGCGTTGTAGTTCCACTCATGTACTTCCTGGGAGTTCTCTTCGCAATCCTGTGGGTTTGCGCCTATATCCTGGGAAAAAAGGGTGAAGCGGCCCGCGCCGCCTTCACCACAGGGGAGAAATAAGCGAGTTTTTTCCTTCCTCCTCCCATCCCATAGAATTGGTGAGTGAGCCTCCAGAGAACCCTTATCCTTGTAAAGCCTGATGGCGTTCGTCGCCAACTTGTTGGCGAAGTAATTCGCCGCATTGAAACTAAGGGATACAACATCTCTGAACTCAAAATGATTCAACCTGATCGCGAACTTCTTGCGAAGCATTATGCCGAGCATGAAGGAAAACCTTTTTATGAACCTCTCTTGGAGTTCATGCTCTCGGGCAAGGTAGTTGCGATCATCGCCGAAGGTCATCGCGTTATCGAGGGTTTTAGAAAGTTAGCCGGCACAACCGATCCAACAGTTGCCGAACCAGGAACCATCCGCGGAGATCTAGCCTGCGATCAAGGAACAAAAGTCGTACAAAATATCGTGCACGGGTCTGACTCACCAGAGTCGGCAGAGCGCGAAATTGCTATTTGGTTTAACTAGTCAGGAGCTAATGGATGAGCAACGAAGAGGTAAAGGCGACAAACAAGGAGAAAGTCCAACGCCGATCGAGCAAGATGTCTTTCATCGGTCGCGATATGGCGGTAGACCTTGGTACTGCTAACACGCTCGTCTATGTGCGCGGCATCGGAATCGTTCTTAACGAGCCATCAGTAGTTGCTGTCAACCAAGATACCGGTGCGATTCTTGCCGTTGGTTCTGAGGCGAAGCACATGATTGGTCGCACACCAGGAAATATCGTTGCGATCCGCCCACTGAAAGATGGCGTTATCGCCGACTTTGATACAACCGAGCGCATGTTGCGCTACTTCATCCAGAAGGTGCATCGTCGTCGCTATCTTGCTAAGCCAAGAATTGTTGTCTGCGTTCCATCAGGAATCACAGGCGTTGAGCAACGCGCAGTAAAAGATGCAGCCTTCGCTGCTGGTGCGCGCAAGGTGTACATCATTGAAGAGCCAATGGCTGCCGCAATCGGTGCAAACCTTCCGATTCATAAGCCAGTCGGCAACATGGTTGTCGATATCGGCGGAGGTACAACTGAAGTTGCGGTTATTTCCCTCGGTGGCATTGTTACCGCGCTCTCTATCCGCGTCGGTGGCGATGAGCTAGATCAAGCCATCATTGACTGGGTTAAGCGCGAATACTCACTCCATCTCGGAGAGCGAAGCGCTGAAGAGATTAAGATGAAGATTGGTTCTGCTTACCGCTATCCAGGTGAGTCAAGTGAAGAGATCCGTGGTCGCGACCTTGCGACCGGACTCCCAAAGACCATCGTCGTCTCTGCCGAAGATATTCGTAAGGCGCTGGAAGATCCAGTTAACCAAATCGTGAATGCTGTGAAAAGCACGCTCGACCGCACTCCACCAGAGTTGGCCTCCGACCTCATGAAGAGCGGAATCGTCCTCACAGGCGGCGGAGCCCTACTCCGTGGACTTGATGAGCGCCTTCGTCGTGAGACCGGCCTACCAATCATCATCTCTGACCGTCCGCTTCAAGCTGTTGCAGAGGGCTCAGGAAAGTGCGTCGAGGAGTTCGAAGCACTTGAAAAGGTCCTCATTTCTGAGCCTCGCAGGTAAAGACGGATAAACTGCTCCCGACTTAGTGGCAGGAGCCTGGATTGTTTCGTAGTGGCAATAGAAGATCGAGCAATCGCTCGCGACTCTTAATTGTCATTCTCCTTGTCACCTCTCTCTTCTTTATTACCTTGGATCTACGTGGAGTCAGTTTCACATCTGGTTCGCGGTCAGTGACTCAAACAATTCTCGCCCCGGTGCAGAAGAGCGTTTCAAATATCTTTGCTCCGGTTGGGCGATTCTTCAGCGATGTAAAGAGCTTCGGTAAGACTTCAAATGAGATTAAAGAGTTGAAGTCGCAGAATGCCGAGCTAAAGAAGCAAGTAATTCTTAATAAAGATATTCAGGGTCAACTCACGCAGCTTCGAGGGGCTTTGGATCTTGCTGCACGAGCTAATTATAAAGTTGTATCTGCCCGCGTCATTGGGCGAGGATCGGCATCAACCTTTTCGCAGACAATCAGCATCGATGCCGGCACCGCAGATCATGTCAGCGTAAATGAGACGGTGATCTCTGCAAATGGACTTGTGGGAGTCGTAAAAAGTGTCGAATCACATTCGGCAATTGTTCTGTTGATGAATGATCCGGCCTTCAGAATTGGCGTCCGTGATGCACGAACACAGAGTGTTGGTGTCCTTATCGGCCAAGGTGGCAATGAATACCAATTCCAACTCTTGGACCCAACCGGTGAGATCAAAGTAGGTGATTCACTCATCTCCAATGGCAGCGATGGAAACCGACCTTTCATTCCTGGACTTCCGGTTGGTTATGTGACTTCTGTGGATCACACCTCTGCCTCACTCACTCAGAGCGCAACGGTAAAGGCTTACGCGAATTTAAATAACATCGGAGTTGTCTCGGTTGTTGTCAGTGCTCCGACCACGGCGCCACGTTCAATTATTCAACCGACTCCAATTCCGACAGTGACGGTCTATGTAACACCTGCTCCAGTAGCGACACCCTCGGCAACACCTAGTCCAACAGGTTCTGGTCATTAATGAACCCGCTACGCGTAGCGCTGAATACCGCCTTTCTCTTCTTCGTCTTTATCGTTCAAGAGTCGGTAGTGACACGAGTGCGACTTCCCATTGCCGGCTTCTCACTCTACATAGCTGTGCTCTTGGCGATGATCTCTCTTGAGGAACGAAATGGCGCAGTCGCACTTGGTTTTATTGGGGGATTAGTACTCGATCTCTCGCCCACATCCGACGGCCCATTTGGCCAATGGGCGCTTATTCTCACTCTCACCGGCTATCTGATCTCACTTAATCGCGATAGCGTTGCTGAATTTATTGAAGGACATATTGGTTTTGGAATTTTCATCGGGGTAGCCGCATCTGGTTCGTTCATTACGTACCTTCTCTTTGGCACCCTCCTCGGCGAATCTAACGGAAACCTTTCTCGAGCAATCGTTATTATTTTGGGAAATTTCTTATATACGGTCATCTTTGCACCATTCTTCTTGCCGCCACTTCGATGGATGCGTGAACTCATGCTGACTTCGAGGGAGCGCTCATGAACTCTCGCTCTCGTATGAGTCTGCTGGTATTGCAGGTATTGGTTATCTCCCTCTTGCTTGCCCTCTTCGGTCGCCTCTTTTACCTCCAAGTTGCTGATGGACTTCGCTATCAGAACGCCGCATTGAGCATCCAGAGCCGCGATATCGTTGAACCTGCGGTACGTGGCGCTATTACCGATCGTGCGGGAATTCCACTTGCTATGGACCGTGCGGGCCTTGAAATTACTGTGGATCGAAGTGTCATCGACAAGATGCCAGACCAAGGTAAGGCGGTCATTCTCAAGCTCTCATCGTTGCTGAAAGTGAAGTACCCAGATTTATATGCCAGAACCAGACTTTGCGGTGAACTTCCCGTCGGGCAACGTACCGGTTGCTGGAATGGAACTCGCTATCAACCAATTCCTGTGACGAAGTTGGCCACAGAAGCCCAGGCTCTTAAGATTCTGGAGAACCCTGATTATTACAAGGGCATTGATTCAACTCCGGTTCCGATTCGAAGTTACCCATCACTTGCCGGTGAGAATGCGGCTCATATTCTTGGTTATACCGGTGGTGTGACGGATGCAGATCTTTCAAGTACGACCAAGGTCTATTACCGGAATGAGACGATAGGAAAGACCGGCCTGGAGTATCAATACGAGCCATATCTTCACGGTATTCCGGGAATCAAAACTGTCATTGTCGATCGCAAGGAAGCTATTACTCAAACCGCTCGGGATACTAAGCCAATCCCTGGAGATAATGTCATCACAAATATCGATGTACGCCTGCAGGCAGCGACAGAGAAGGCACTTGCCACATCGGTCGCGCGCTCCCGCTCACTTGGGTACCGCGCCGACTCTGGTGCAGCGATTGTGATGGATGTGAAGACTGGTGCGATTCTTGCGATGGCTTCTTATCCGACATATGACCCCAATATGTGGCAGAAGGGCTTAACGGTTCAACAGGCGAAGGATCTCTTTAGCGAGAACACAGGTGTGCCGGCGCTCTCTCGCGCTATCCAAGGTGCATACGCCCCGGCTTCAACTTTTAAAGCGCTCTCGGTTGTTGCAGCAACAAAAGCGGGCTACAACATGAACGCTCTTTACGATTGCCCCGCGCAACTTAAAGTCGGCACCCAGGTGTTCCATAACTTTGAGACTAAGTCACAGGGTCGAATCAACATGAATGATGCGATTGCGGTTTCCTGTGACACTATTTGGTATCAGATTGCCTTTGATCTCTGGCTAAAAGATGGCGGACTCTTTCCTAAGAAGAACCTCAACGATTACTTCTTTAGTAACGCCGCCGCCTTCCACATTGGCAAGGCGACCGGTGTGGATCTGCCTGGTGAGATAAATGGCCGTCTTCCAAACCGGGCGTGGAAGCAGGCATATTACGATGCCAATAAGAAGTTCTTCTGTGACTATAAGAATCGTGCACGTAAATCTGACCTTACTCCTTACCTCATCGCCATTGCTCATGAAAATTGCTTAGATGGAAATAAACTTCGCGCCGGTGATGCCGTTAACTTTGCCATTGGCCAGGGTGACACGCTTGTGACGCCACTTCAGTTAACACAGATATATGCTGCGATAGCTAACGGGGGAACACTCTGGAAGCCGCAGATTGCTGAAGCTATTGTGAAGCCTAATGGGGAAATCGTGAAGCAATTTTCCAAGGTCTCTGATGGAAAAGCGCCTCTGACCTCATCCGATGTCTCATTCCTCCATCAAGCACTTCGCGCCGTTGCTACAAAGGGAACTGCGGCAGGTGTCTTTGCTAATTTTCCGATTGAAGTTTCAGGCAAGACTGGAACCGGACAGGTTCTTGGGCGCAATGCAAATGGCAGCGCAAAGGATGACACCTCGTGGTTCGCTTCCTTTGCCCCCGCTGCAAAGCCTCAATATGCAGTTGTCATGATGGTGAGCCAGGGTGGATTCGGTGCTTCGGTCTCAGCCGTCGGCGTGAAAGATATCTACTCAGCAATTTATGGCGTCACCGGAAATACCGTGAACCCAAAGAAGGCGCTCTTCTCATCAACCGGCCCGTCATACATAATTCCTAAGGTGGATCCAAAGAATGCAAAGTTGCCAACTAAATGAGTAACTTCCTCCACCTTCGCCAACGCCGGTCACGCCGAACCTTTGGCATAGGTTCGCTACGCGAGAATCTCTCCGGAGTGGATCGCCTCCTTATGGCCTCTGTGAGCGCACTCTTAATTCTTGGCTCACTACTTGTGTGGGCAGCGACCCGGAGTTGGTTTGCTTCGCAGAATCTTGATCCGCAGTATTACTTGAAGCGCCACCTGGTTAACATTGTCATCGGTGGACTCTTGGCATACGGAACAACCTTGATTGATTACCGAATGATTCGCGCCTACACCCCATTCTTATGGGGCTTCTCTGTGCTTGGATTAATCTTTGTCCTTCTTCCTGGAGTCGGCTCTACCGTAAATGGTGCAAAGTCGTGGATTGGCTTACCCGGTGGATTTCAACTTCAACCCGCAGAGCTTGCAAAGATTGCCGTTGTTGCGGGAATGGCAATGCTGCTTTCAGAGATTCGTGATATCGACTCTTTGCCTTCGCACTCAGATGTAGTTAAGGCGCTGGCAGTTGCGCTTATCCCTATGGGTTTAATTATGTTGCAACCTGATTTGGGCGAAGCTCTGATTATCTCTTCCATTGTCATCGGAATTATTGCAGTCTCAGGAGCACCATCTCGATGGGTGGTGGGATTGCTTTTAGTGGGATTGCTGACCGGTTTCGTGGCAGTGAAAGCCGGCGTAATTCATCAGTATCAAGTGAAACGACTGCAATCATTTGTTGATCCAAATGCTGATCCGCAACAGAGCGGCTATCAACTTCGTCAATCTCGTATCACAATTGGATCGGGTGGCGTGCTGGGTCGTGGACTATTTAACGGGCCACAGACAAACGGGCGATTCGTTCCTGAGCAGCAGACTGACTTTATCTTTACGGTCGCCGGTGAAGAACTTGGCTTCGTGGGTTCGGGATTTATTTTGTTCTGCTTCTTTATATTTTTCTATCGAGCGTTCTTGATTGCCCGACGAACGAGCGACCCCTTCGGGCGGTTGGTCTGCGTCGGAGTTATTGCCTGGTTCGCCTTCCAGACCTTTGAAAATATTGGAATGACCATGGGTCTGATGCCAATGACCGGTGTTCCGCTTCCATTTATGTCCTACGGTGGCTCGAGCATGTTCGCCAATATGATTGCCCTTGGATTGCTTCAGAACGTCCATATCCGCTCCAGATAGCGATTACAGCCCAGAATTACGCGGGAATTCGAAAAATAGCGCCATCGTCTGCCATACTAGGACCAGAGTTCAGCGCGCCAGATCCGATATCTGAGTCGCACGCGGACACGAGAATTTTTAAGAAAGCCCACCATTGGGCGAGCAGGTTTCGGCAGATAAAGGTCAAACCTGATGAAAGTTTTATTAAGGATTGAGGATTTAACGTTATGGCTCCAGAGCCAAAGAATTCGCGTAAGCGCGCTGTAAAAAAGAGCGCAAGTAAGACAGAAGCAACTGAAGGTCAGATCGAGGCCCCAGCAGCACCAGAGGCTGCCGCACTCGACGAGAAGCCAGTCGCTAAGCGTGCCACCAAGAAGGCCGCCATCCCTGTTCCAGTATTTCAAGCAGCTCCTGAGGTTGTTGCACCCAAGCGCACACCAAAGCCTGCAACTGAGAAGCCAGCAACTGAGAAGGCAGCTACACCGAAGGCTGGTTCTCAGAAAGCTGGTTCTCAGAAAGCTAAGGCGGAGAAAGTTTCCGATGAGAGCGCCGATGATCAGATTGATGAGAGTTCAGATGGTGGCGAGGGCACGACTGGTCCATCTCGTAACCGCCGCCGCCGTGGTTCACGCGGACGTCGTCGCCCTGGAGCAGCCGGTGATGATTCCCTAGATTCAATTGACGATAGTGATGCGGAAGAAAAAGATCCTGGCCATATTGATAATGAAGATGAGGGTGAAGAGGCTGGTGGAACACACCGTCGCCGTCGCCGTCGTCGTGCACGTGGCGAAGGCGTAACGCCAGGGGAGACCGTCGAAGAAGATGGTGTCGTCACAGTTGTTAAAGTCCGCGAACCTCGTGCTCGCGAAGACCAGCCAACGCGTACTTCACGCAATGATCGTTCAGATCGTTCAGATCGTTCAGATCGTTCAGATCGCTCTGGACGTAACGATCGCTCTGGACGTAACCGAGATAGAGATCGCAACCGTGATCGCCATGATCGCGAACCACGTGAATTTACACGTCGCCGTGGTGTCATCATCACAGAAGCAGAATTCCTCGCTCGCCGTGAATCGGTTGACCGCGAGATGCTCGTGCGCCAGATTGGCGATAGAACGCAGATTGCAGTTCTTGAAGACAAGATCATGGTTGAGCACTATGTAAATCGAAATTCCAATATTTCCTATGTCGGCAATGTCTACCTTGGCCGCGTTCAGAACGTGCTGCCTTCGATGGAAGCTGCCTTCGTTGATATCGGTAAGGGACGTAACGCAGTTCTTTACGCTGGCGAAGTGAATTGGGATGCCGCTGGCCTCTCCGATAGCGCGCCACGAAAGATTGAACATGTCCTTAAGACTGGTCAACCAGTGCTCGTTCAGGTTACAAAGGATCCGATCGGCCAGAAGGGCGCGCGCCTTACTAGCCAAATCTCCCTACCTGGTCGCTACCTGGTTTATGTTCCTGGTGGTGAGATGAGCGGAATTAGCCGTCGTCTTCCTGATCAAGAGCGCAATCGCTTAAAGAGCGCGCTGAAGAGCCTCATCCCTGAAGATGCTGGCGTGATTGTTCGCACCGCCGCTGAAGGTGCAAGTGAAGATGAACTCGAAAGAGATGTTTCACGCCTGAAGGCGCAGTGGGCAGATATTCAAGAGAAGGCTGAGAATCCAAGTACTTCCGCGCCATCACTTCTCTATAGCGAACCCGATCTCACTGTTCGTGTTATCCGCGATATCTTCAACGAAGATTTCCGCCGCCTCGTTGTACAGGGCGACCAAGCGTGGGATGACATCAACGGCTACCTTGGACATATCGCCCCAGAGCTCACAACAAAGATTGAGAAGTGGACCGGCGTTCGCGACATGTTCGTAGAGCACCGCATCGAAGAACAACTTGCAAAGGCATTTGATCGTAAGGTCTATCTACCGTCAGGTGGTTCCCTTGTCATCGATCGCACTGAGGCGATGGTGGTAATCGATGTCAATACCGGAAAGTTCATCGGCAAAGGTGGAAACCTTGAGGAGACAGTTACTAAGAACAACTTAGAAGCTGCCGAAGAGATCGCCCGCCAACTCCGTCTACGCGACTTGGGCGGAATCGTAGTTATCGACTTTATTGATATGGCCCTTGAGTCCAATCGCGACAAGGTCTTGCGACGCCTCGTCGAATGCCTTGGCCGCGATCGCACTAAGCATCAAGTTGCGGAAGTAACCTCCCTCGGTCTGGTCCAGATGACACGTAAGCGTGTTGGCCAAGGCTTGATTGAGGCCTTCTCCACCACCTGTGAGAGCTGTGGCGGACGTGGAATTCACATCCACTCTGAGCCAGTGAAGAAGACCACGCTCGATAAGGATATGGATCAGCGCTACGTCCCATCTTCACAGATGGAGCAAGAGGAGGAGCTAGAAGTGGCTCAGCCGGAAGAAAGTGCTCCAGAAGAGGCTGAGAAGGAGCCGACTAAGCCAACCGCTTCATCCGGAAATGGACAGCGCAAGCGTCGCCGGGCGGTAAGTACCGGCATCATCACGCCTGAATAGACCTCAGTTTGACCCGTGGGGGCGAAAATCCGTACCCTTAGCCCCCTACGGGAAGTTTTTATCCGTTGATTATCAATTCTTATATAAGGATATATAAGAGTGAAGTGAAGAAGATTGGGAAGGTGTCACTGTGTACGCGATTGTTAAGGCTGGCGGCCATCAGGAGAAGGTTGCCGTTGGCGACACAATTACCGTGGATCGCATCGATGCAGCGGTTGGCTCCTCTGTCTCATTCCCTGCACTCCTTCTCGTTGAAGGTGCAAATGTCACTTCTGATCCAAAGGCGCTCGCTGGCGTCAAGGTTGCTGGCGAGATTGTTGAGGAGAAGAAGGGTCCAAAGATTGATATCTTGAAGTACAAGAACAAGACCGGCCGTCGTCGCCGTAAAGGTTTCCGTTCCCAACTGACGCGCGTGAAGATCACCGCGATCACCAAGTAAGTAGGAGGTGCAATAAATGGCAAGTAAAAAGGGAGTCTCGTCAACCAGAAATGGTCGCGATTCAAATGCTCAGTACCTCGGCATCAAGCGCTTTGGTGGTCAGGTCGTAAAGTCTGGTGAAATTCTTGTTCGCCAGCGCGGAACTGTCTTCCACCCAGGTCAGAATGTTGGCATCGGTAAAGATGACACCTTGTTCGCACTCGCAGCAGGCGCTGTTGAGTTCGGTCGCGCACGCGGTCGCAAGGTTGTAAATATCGTTGTTCCAGCACCCGTCGCCTAAAGCGCGGATAGTTTTTCTCAGCGGGTCCGCACTTGCGCGGACCCGCTATTTTTTTCTTACCAGTGAAAGGAGTTGCTAGAGATGGCTACATTTGTTGATCGCGTAACGCTCCATGCAACGGCCGGAGCTGGTGGAGATGGTTGCGTCTCTATTCACCGCGAAAAGTTCAAGCCACTCGGCGGCCCAGATGGCGGTAATGGTGGACGCGGTGGCGACATCATTCTTGTCGTTGATAACGATGTAACAACGCTCCTTGATTTCCACCACTCACCACATCGTAAAGCGACCAGTGGTCGTCCAGGTTATGGCGATTGGTGTAACGGAGCTGAAGGCGCGGATGCGATTCTCGCTGTTCCAAATGGCACCGTTGTTAAGGATTATCTTGGCAACACCCTTGCAGATCTCGTGGGTGAAGGCACCACCTTTATCGCAGCACAAGGCGGAAAGGGTGGGCTCGGTAACGATGCGCTCTCGTCGTCAAAGCGTCGCGCACCCGGCTTTGCACTTAAGGGTGAGCCAGGTGAAGAGCGCACACTTATTCTTGAATTGAAGAGCGTTGCAGATATCGGCCTGATTGGTTTTCCAAGTGCTGGAAAATCATCGCTGATTGCATCTATCTCTGCGGCTCGTCCAAAGATTGCTGACTATCCATTTACAACACTCGTTCCTAACTTGGGTGTTGTACAAGCTGGAGAGACGCGCTTCACTGTGGCAGATGTACCAGGTCTCATTCCAGGAGCATCAGAAGGAAAGGGCCTCGGTCTTGAATTCCTTCGCCACGTTGAGCGCTGTGCGGCACTTGTTCACGTGCTTGACTGCGGAACGTTAGAAACCGACCGTGATCCGGTAAAGGATTTTGATCTGATTGAAGAAGAGCTAGCCCATTATGGCGGCCTCAGCGATCGCCCAAAGATCATCGCTCTGAACAAGATTGACCTACCAGATGGTCAGGCGATGGCCGATATGGTCGCCCCAATTCTTCGTGAACGTGGCTATGAGGTCTATCCGATCTCTGCTGCAACGCACGCTGGTCTGCAAGAGTTGAAATATGCAATGGCTCGCATTATTCAAGAGTCACGCAAATCTGCAAAGAAGGAAGTGAAGACTCGCATCATCCTTCGACCAGTCGCAGTTGATGATTCTGGCTTTAAAGTTATTGCAAATGAAGATGGCTCATTTAGCGTCGTCGGCGAGAAGCCAATGCGCTTCGTTCGCCAGACTGATTTCGGTAACCCAGAAGCGGTCGGCTATCTCGCAGACCGTCTCGCTGCTCTCGGAGTTGAACGCGAACTCTTTAAGAAGGGCGCAAAGGCAAAAGATGAAGTTCGCATTGGCCTTGGGGATGACGCCGTAATCTTCGATTGGGAACCTTCTATCGAGGCTGGCGCAGAACTCCTTGCTGGTCGCCGCGGAACAGATCGACGCATGGACAACATTGAATCCCCATGGGCGGGTCGCTACGTTGATGAGGCAGAGGCACAACTCTCTGAAGATGAGATTGCGCTGCAGTGGGAGTACAACACTGTTGATCCAACTACACCAAGGATTGAAGGTGAGTGATGGAGGCCCGACGTATAGTCATCAAGGTTGGCTCCTCCACTCTTACTGGCAAAGCGGGTTCGGCGCTCGATAGCCAGGCAGTTCACCAACTCGTTGACATCGTCGCAAAACTTCGTGCTGAAGGTCGAGAGGTGGCAGTGGTCTCTTCCGGTGCCATCGCGGCGGGACTTGCTCCACTTGGATTGGCTTCCCGTCCAAAAGATCTTGCCACGCAACAGGCGGCAGCATCCGTTGGGCAAGGTCTACTCATTGCTGAATACAACCAATCCTTCGCTCGCCATAACATCGTCGCGTCCCAGGTACTGCTCACAATTGAAGATGTCATCCGTCGTTCGCATTATCAGAATGCACAGCGCACTCTCTTTAAGTTATTGCAGATGGGCGTTGTTCCAATCATTAACGAGAATGACTCAGTCGGAACACAGGAGATTCGGTTTGGCGATAATGATCGTCTTGCCGCACTCGTTGCTCATCTGATTGGTGCAGACCTACTAGTCCTGGTGAGTGATATCGATGCATTGTATGACGCGCCACCTTCTGACGTATCTGCAACTCGGATTAAAGAAGTGGTAAACGTCAATGAGATGGCTGGCATCGAGATTGGTGGCGTAGGAGCGGCTGGTGTCGGAAGCGGTGGCATGGTCACCAAGATTGAAGCTGCTCGTATTGCAACCGGTGCTGGCGTTGCAATGTTACTGACGAATCTCAACTCTCTTACATCAGCACTTGCTGGTGAAGATGTGGGAACAATTTTTCGGGCTATTCACGACAAGCGCCCATCACGACTCTTATGGCTGGCACATGCAGCCAGCGCCCAAGGCTCCCTCACACTTGATGGCGGAGCAGTAACTGCTCTCCTTGAACGCGGTACCTCTCTTCTCGCGGCAGGTGTAATAGCAACATCTGGTGAATTTAGTGCTGGCGACGCTGTCGACATCCTCGCACCTGATGGAAAAGTTATTGCACGTGGTCTCGTGGCATTTGATGCCGAAGAGATTCCAAAGATGCTTGGCCACTCCACAAAGGAGTTGTCAGCAAAGTATGGCGCTGAGTACGAGCGCGAACTCGTGCACAGAGATGATTTAGTGCTGCTCTAGCCGCTAGCGGGAAGCAATTCCCATCATGACGCTCGCCTCTTCAAGTTCAGGGTCTTTACCGGTTGGGTTATCACTTAGCTTCACAATAACTGTCTTGGTTGCTGGATCCATGAAGATAAATTGACCGTGAAGGCCCAACGCTAAGTTGATGCCAGGATATGGGTGCCAGGTAAATGCACTGTATTTCCAGCCGTGATCCAACGTGTCAACTGGAGTACTCATGCGCTTAATCCAGGCACTATCCAGGACGGTTCTGGAGCCAACTTTGCCACCATTAAGAAGCATCTCTCCAACCTTTGCATAATCAAGTGCCGCAGCATTGAAACAGCAGAATGTCTTCTCCGTGCCGCCAACATGATCTACATTCCAGGTAGCTTTCTCACTTGCACCAACTGGCTGCCACACATTTTTACTGAAGTAGTCAGCTACCCGCATGCCGGTGACCTTTTTAATAACAAGGCCAAGGAGTTGAGTATCAACGCTTCGATACAGCGATTGGGTACCGGGTTCAAATGCCATCTTGCGGTTATGACTGATGAACCAATTCATATCAGTGGTTGCATACATTTGCGCAATCCCAACGCCCCAGCCCGCTGGTCCAGTGGGGTAATTATCTGAAACCCCGACGCCACCCTGCATATCAAGCAGCGTCTTGATGGTAATTCGGTCGAAGGATGTGCCATTTTTATATTGTGGGAAGTAGTCAACAAACTTATCGCTCTCTTTGATCTTGCCAGCTGCTACTAATTGACCAATCATGATGGAGGTCATTGTCTTTGCAACTGAATACGAAGGAAGTCGAGTAGTCGCTGTCACACCACTCTTGTAGTACTCATAGGTCAGAACGCCGTTACGTAGAATTAAGAAAGCATTCGTGTTGCTGCGATCAAGGAATTGCTGCCATGAAATAGTTGTGTTATCCCATTTGACTGTTGCTGGTGGAGTTTCGGTGCCCCTGGGGAAAGATAGGGGTGTAGTAGCTGGTGCAATTTCGTGTGACGGCATTAGCTCTGGTGTCTTAGATGCAGGCGCTAATCCGAGTTGAATCGCAGCAATCGGCTCGGGGTAATGAACCACCTTGAGAAATGCGGCGAGTGCAAGATAAAGAACAAGAATCGGAATGATGATCCATTTAGCCAGGCGCTTAATAATTCCCATACGAGAAGGGTAATTCCCCGTAGGCTATCCCTATGGATTCGGCCCAGATTATTTCCGAGAAGGCGGCAGCCGCTCGTTTAGCCTCGCGCTCGCTTATTGCTGCGGGGGATGGCGCTCGCACTGCGGCGCTTCTGGCTATTGCTGATGCCATCATCGATCAGAGTGAGCGAGTATTAACGGCTAATGGAATAGATATGTTCCGCGCGAAGAGCAGCGGCATGGCGGAGTCAATGCAAGATCGCCTGCTGCTGACAAGCGCTCGGATTCACGAGATGGCCGCGGGGCTCCGTCAGGTTGCAGCGTTACCGAATCCGCTTGGCCGCATCCTCAATCAACGAACCCTTCCTAACGGTCTTCAGCTCACGCAGAAGAGCGTTCCATTTGGCGTTGTCGGAATGGTCTACGAAGCCCGTCCGAATGTAACGATTGATGCGGCCGCAATCTTGTTGAAGTCGGGCAATGCTGCGCTCCTTCGGGGTTCCTCTTCTGCTGCATCCAGCAATGAAGTCCTAGTTGAGATCATGCGTGAGACTCTTGCTACTTCGACCATCTCACCAGATGCGATTCAACTCATTCCAAGCGAGGATCGCTCAACGGTGACTGCACTACTGCATGCACGTGGTGAAGTTGATCTAGTTATCCCGCGTGGAAGCGCGTCACTCATTCGCATGGTGGTAGATGAGGCAACCGTACCGACAATCGAGACCGGCGCCGGCATATGTCACGTCTATGTAGATGAGGCGGCTGATCTTGCAAAGGCGCTCCCGATTGTGATTAATTCAAAGACTCATCGCCCAAGTGTGTGTAACGCAGCTGAGACTCTTCTTGTTCACGAAAAGGTGAGTGAAGAATTTCTACCCATCGTTCTCACGGCGCTGGTCGATAAGGGCGTGAAGCTGCATGTGGATGCTCGTGTAGCGGAGATTGCCGCGCGAGCCGGAATCGTGGTCGAGCTTGCAAACTCTGAGAGTTGGTCCACCGAATACAACGCACTTGAGATGAACGTCGCTCTTGTGGGTGGCGTCGTGTCGGCGGCAGACCATATTCAAAAGTTTGGCACCAATCACACTGAGTCAATAGTGACCGAGAACGAAGAGGTTGCTGAAGCATTTATCGCACTCTCTGATAGCGCTGCCATCATGGTTAATGCCTCGACTCGCTTCACTGATGGCGAGCAGATGGGCTTTGGCGCTGAAATCGGCATCTCTAACCAGAAGCTCCACGCCCGCGGGCCAATGGGGCTCGAGCAGATGACCACCACTACCTGGATCGTTCGGGGCAACGGGCAAATTCGTTAAGTAATACCCTCCTTCGATAAGGTTGCCGCATGGCAGCTATTTCCCGTGATGAGGTGGCGCATTTAGCGCGACTGGCTCGTATTGAAATGACCGATACCGAATTGGACCACCTCTCGGATGAGATGCAGGTGATTCTCGGAGCGGTTGCACGAGTACAAGAGGTGGCAGGGGCGAATGTACCTCCGACCTCCCATCCACTTGAGATGAAGAATGTCTATCGCCCCGATGTAGTGGTGCCGAGCCTTACAAATGCACAAGCGCTCTCTGGCGCCCCAGCACAGGAAGAGGAGCGCTTTAAAGTTCCTCAGATTTTAGGTGAAGAGTGAGTTCAATCTTTAAAAGTGCTAGCGAGATTGCTAACTCGCTGACCGCTGGGGATGTAACAGCAGTCGAAGTTGCACAAGAACATTTAGATCGTATCGCCGCAGTTGATACCGATGTCCACGCCTTTCTCCACGTAGATACTGCGGGTGCGCTCGCGCAGGCAGCGGCTATTGATAAGCGTCGCGCTGCAGGAGAGAAACTTCCTGCGTTGGCTGGCGTACCTCTCGCTTTGAAGGATGTCATGACCCAAGAGGGCATTCCAACAACGTGCGGCTCGAAGATGCTTGAAGGATGGCGTCCACCGTATGACTCAACCGTCGTCGCAAAGTTAAAGGCGAATGGTGTTGTCATTCTCGGCAAGACCAATATGGATGAGTTTGCAATGGGTTCATCGACTGAGAACTCAGCATACGGTCCAACACATAATCCCTGGGATCTCACCCGTATTCCGGGTGGATCCGGTGGCGGCTCTGCTGCTGCGCTCGCTTCCTTTGAAGCACCACTTGCTATTGGAACAGATACTGGCGGGTCTATTCGTCAGCCTGCGGCAGTCACCGGAACGGTAGGAGTAAAGCCAACATACGGCGCGGTCTCTCGTTACGGTCTTGTCGCATTCTCATCATCGCTCGACCAAGCTGGTCCATGCGCGCGCAATGTCCTTGATACTGCGCTCTTGCATGAAGCTATCGCTGGCTATGATCCGAAGGATTCAACATCTATTAACGCCCCAGTTGGCAAGATGGTTGAGGCGGCGAAGAAGTTAGACGTTAAGGGAATGAAGATTGGCATCGTCAAAGAGTTATCTGGCGATGGATATCAAGCAGGTGTAAAGGCTCGCTTTAATGAAGCGATTGAGGCGCTAGTAAGTGCTGGTGCTGAAATCGTTGAAGTGAGTGCGCCAAACTTCGAATATGCGTTAGCCGCTTATTACCTCATTGCGCCAAGTGAGTGCTCCTCAAACCTCGCACGCTTTGATTCGATGCGCTACGGAATTCGTGTCGGCGATGATGGCGTGAAGAGCGCCGAGGAAGTAATGCGTATGACCCGCGAACTTGGCTTCGGTAAAGAGGTCAAGCGCAGAATCATCCTCGGAACCTATGCGCTCTCTTCCGGTTATTACGATGCGTATTATGGCTCAGCGCAGAAAGTTCGCACCTTAATTAAGCAAGATTTCGATGCGGCCTTCGCAAAGGCAGATGTCTTGGTATCTCCAACCTGCCCAACTACGGCATTTAAAATTGGCGAGAAGGCCAATGACCCACTGGCGATGTATCTCAATGACATTGCAACAATCCCAGTAAATATGGCTGGCATTGGTGGAATGAGCCTTCCTTGTGGCTTGGCAGAAGAAGACGGGTTGCCGGTTGGCTTCCAGATCATGTCGCCAGCGATGAGGGATGAATTGATGTATCAGGTCGGCGGAACTCTTGAAGCTGCACTCCTGAGCAAATGGGGCAAGCCATTGCTCTCCTCCGCGCCAGCGTTAGGAGCAAAGTAATGTCATTAAATTACGAGCAAGCAATTGAGAAGTACGAGCCGACACTCGGACTTGAAGTGCACGTCGAGCTCAATACCAAATCAAAGATGTTCTGTGGTTGTGCAACCGAGTTCGGTGCATCACCGAATACTCAAACCTGCCCGGTATGTCTAGGTCTTCCTGGATCACTTCCCGCCGTAAATGAGAAGGCGATTGAGAGTTCAATTCTTATTGGCCTAGCGCTCAACTGCTCCATTGCACCTTTCAGCCGTTTTGCCCGAAAGAATTACTTCTACCCAGATATGCCGAAGAATTTCCAGACTTCGCAATACGACGAGCCAATCTGCGTTAATGGTTATCTAGATGTCACAATCGAGACTGATGGCGGCCCGAAGGTTTATCGAATTGAGATTGAGCGCGTCCATATGGAAGAGGACACTGGAAAATCTCTTCACGTCGGTGGCGCAACTGGTCGCATTCACGGTGCGGAGTACTCACTCCTTGACTACAACAGAGCTGGAATTCCGCTGGTAGAAATCGTTACCAAGATGATTCCTGGAACGGATAAGTACGCACCGGAAGTGGCTAAGGCTTATGTCAGCGAACTTCGCGACATCCTTCGCTCACTTGGTGTATCTGATGTAAAGATGGAGCAGGGCTCCCTTCGTTGCGATGCAAATGTCTCGCTCTCACCGCGGGGTTCTGGAGTTCTTGGCACGCGTAGTGAGACGAAGAATGTGAACTCACTCCGCTCTGTTGAGCGCGCGGTTCGCGGCGAGATGGTCCGACAGGCTAACTTGCTGGAAGAAGGCGGTCGCGTTATCCAAGAGACTCGTCACTTCCAAGAGGACACCGGTCTAACCCGTTCCGGTCGTTCGAAAGAGACAGCTGAGGATTATCGCTATTTCCCAGAGCCAGACCTCGTTCCGGTTGCTCCTGCAGCTGATTGGATTGAATCACTTCGCGCAACGTTGCCCGAGAAGCCATCAACGCTTCGTAAGCGCATTCAGGAGAGCTGGGGTGTGCCTGATAAAGAGATGGCAGCGATGGTTAATGCCGACCTGCTCGATACAGTTGTTGCGACAGTTGAACTCGGCGCAGATCCAACGAAGGCGCGCTCATGGTGGCTTGGGGAAATTTCCCGACTTGCTAACGAGAGTGAGGTAACGCCGCAATCTCTCATTACTCCTGCAGATGTTGCTGAGATCATTTCGCTCATCGCAGCTGGGGAGTTAACAGATAAGTTAGCTCGCCAAGTGGTTGAGGGCGTAATCAAGGGTGAGGGTGCACCGCGTGAAGTCATCGATAAGCGTGGTCTGAAGGTCGTCTCCGATGATTCAGCTCTCATGGCGGCAATCGAAGCAGCAATTGCTGCTCAACCAGATACCGCGGAGCGTATTCGCGGTGGGAATATTCCTGCAGCTGGGGCACTCATCGGCGCAGTAATGAAGGCGACTGGCGGACAAGCTGATGCCGCAAAGGTTCGCGAACTACTTCTCAAACATTTAGGGCAGGCATGATGAGCGATAAGCCAAATATGAAACCACGTTCCGGTCTGGTAACAGATGGCCTAGAGCGCGCTCCGGCTCGCGGCATGCTCCGTGCCGTCGGAATGAAGGATGCAGATTTTGCAAAGCCACAGATCGGTATCGCCTCATCGTGGAATGAAATTACACCGTGCAATCTCTCGCTGGATCGGCTTGCAAAGGCCTCCCGCAAGGGCGTTATCGATGCCGGCGGTTTCCCTATGCAATTTGGCACCATCTCTGTATCAGATGGAATCTCTATGGGTCATGAGGGAATGCACTTCTCACTAGTCTCACGCGAAGTTATTGCCGACTCTGTTGAGACTGTGATGCAGGCAGAGCGCCTCGATGGCATGGTTACTTTTGCAGGCTGTGATAAATCGCTGCCAGGCATGATGATGGCAGCTGCTCGTATCGATGTCGCATCCGTATTCGTATATGCCGGTACAACTCTTGCCGGACAAGTAGATGGTAAAGATGTCACGATTATCGATGCCTTTGAAGCTGTAGGAGCATGTGCACGTGGCTTGATTTCCCAAGAGCGGGTGGATGAAATTGAGCGCGCAATCTGTCCGGGTGAAGGCGCATGCGGTGGCATGTACACCGCCAACACAATGGCTGCAGTGGGCGAAGCAATCGGACTCTCACTTCCAGGTTCCGCCTCACCTGCTGCGGTAGATCGTCGCCGTGATGATTATGCAGTGAAGGCCGGAGCTGCCGTTGTTGAATTAATCCGCCAGGGGATTACCACTCGCGATATCTTGACGAAGAAGGCATTTGAAAATGCAATCACCGTCGTCATGGCGCTCGGTGGCTCAACAAATGCGGTTCTGCATCTACTCGCAATTGCGAATGAGGCCGAAGTAGAACTTACGCTAGAAGATTTTCAGCGAATCAGTTCTCGCACTCCGCTCCTTGGTGATCTCAAGCCATTCGGTAAGTATGTAATGACCGATATCGATCGTGTGGGTGGAATACCAGTCGTACTCCGCGCACTTTATGATGCTGGATTTATTCATGGCGATTGTTTGACAGTAACGGGTAAGACGATGGCGGAGAATCTTGCTGACCTCGCCCCACTAGATACTGATGGCGAAGTTCTTCACTCGATTAAGGATCCACTCTCTGCCGGAGGCGGAATCACCATTCTCGGCGGATCCCTCGCCCCCGATGGCGCAGTGTGCAAGACGGCGGGCGTCGGCGTTGAAAAATTTGAGGGGCCAGCGCGAGTCTTTGAACGCGAGCAGGCGGCGATGGCAGCACTCGAAAATGGCACCATTACTGCTGGCGATGTAATCGTCATTCGTTATGAAGGCCCTAAGGGTGGACCCGGCATGCGCGAGATGTTGATGATTACTGGTGCCATCAAAGGCGCCGGACTCGGAAAGAGCACACTTCTTCTGACTGATGGTCGCTTCTCAGGTGGCAGCACCGGCCTTTGCGTCGGTCACGTCGCGCCGGAAGCAGTTGATGGTGGGCCAATTGCCTTTGTGCGCGATGGCGACATCATTCGCATCGACACCGTAGCGCGCACCTTGGATTTGCTGGTCGATGAGTCAGAACTCGCTGAACGTCGTAAGAGCTTTGCGCCAGTGCCTCATAAATTCACTAGAGGTGTGCTTGCTAAGTATGCAAAGGTCGTTGGATCTGCCTCGCACGGGGCAGTCACTTCCTGAGATTCATATCTCAAATACTGAAACGTCGTTCAAAAGGGTTGACGCCGTGCCGAGACCCGGGGAGAATTGCCCCATGACATCATCAGTGGTGATTCGAGAGCGCGCGATCTAACTCCGTTAGACCGTGCGCTACCCCTCAGTGGAATTACTGAGGGGTTTCTTATTTATAGAGAGGAGATGAACATGAGTAAAGATTCACAGACAGTTACGGGGGCACAATCCCTCGTGAACTCACTCGAGGCAGCAGGCGTGGATGTCATGTTCGGTATCCCGGGCGGAGCAATCCTTCCGGCATACGATCCCATCTTTGACTCTAAGATTCGCCACATCCTTGTCCGCCACGAACAAGGGGCGGGCCATGCAGCAACTGGTTATGCCCAAGCGACCGGGCGCGTCGGCGTCTGCATTGCAACGTCGGGTCCAGGAGCCACTAACTTGGTGACCCCACTTGCTGATGCACAGATGGATTCCGTCCCTATCGTCGCAATCACGGGTCAGGTTGCGTCGGGTTCAATCGGTACCGACGCCTTCCAAGAGGCTGACATCCGTGGCATCACTATGCCCGTCACAAAACATAACTTTCTCATTACCGATGCAAAAGATATCTCCCGAGCAATCGCTGAAGCATTTCATATTGCAGCAACAGGACGCCCAGGGGCTGTTCTCGTTGATATCGCAAAAGATGCGTTGCAGAATCAGACGGAGTTCTCTTATCCATCTCAAGTAAAACTTGCTGGCTATAACCCGATTATTGATGCGCTTCCAGAGGCTATTCGTGATGCGGCGAGGTTGATTGCCGAATCCTCGCGTCCGGTTTTATATGTCGGCGGCGGTGCGATTAAGTCGAACGCCAGCAAAGAGTTGATGCTCCTTGCAGAGCTCACCGGAGCACCCGTTGTAACCACCCTGATGGCCCTTGGTGTCTTCCCGGTGAGCCATCAGCAGAACCTCGGTATGCCAGGAATGCATGGCACCGTTGCTGCAGTGACTGCGCTGCAAAAAGCAGATTTGCTCATCACCCTCGGCGCACGTTTTGATGATCGCGTAACGGGCAAGCTCTCCTCATTCGCACCTCATGCAAAGATTATTCATGCAGATATTGATCCAGCAGAGATTGGAAAGAATCGCATCGCAGATGTCGCTCTCGTTGGCGATTTGTCACGCACTATCAAGTCGTTGCTTCCAGCTCTGAAAGATGAGTACAAGAAGCATCGCCCAGACCTTGCTGCTTGGTGGAGCGAGTGCAACTCATGGCGTACCGCATATCCATTGGGCTTTGATGAGCCAACCGATGGTTCTCTCTCCCCGCAATACGTTATTCAGCGTCTAGGCCAGATTGCTGGCCCGGATGCAATTTATGTTGCGGGTGTAGGTCAACACCAGATGTGGTCTTCTCAGTTCATTAATTATGAGAAGCCGCGCACGTGGTTGAACTCGGGCGGACTCGGAACAATGGGCTACGCGGTTCCTGCTGCAATGGGAGCAAAAGTTGGCGCACCCGACAAGGTCGTGTGGGCGATTGATGGCGATGGCTGTTTCCAGATGACTAATCAGGAACTCGTCACCTGTGCTCTGAACAACATTCCTATCAAAGTTGCAATTATTAATAACGAGAGCCTGGGAATGGTTCGCCAGTGGCAGACCCTCTTCTATGAAGGGCGTTATTCCAATACTCAGCTGCACTCCAAGCGTATTCCTGATTTTGCAAAACTTGGTGAGGCGATGGGCTGTGTTGGGTTACGAGCTGAGAGTAAAGAAGATGTTGACCGCGTTATTAACGAGGCGATGGCGATTAATGATCGCCCAGTTGTCGTCGACTTTAGCGTGCACAAAGATGCGATGGTCTGGCCAATGGTCGCTGCTGGTGCATCAAATGACCTTATTACCGTCGCGCGCTCAATGGCGCCTGTCTGGGATTCACAGGAGCTCTAATGGCCACTCATACGCTCTCAGTGCTCGTCGAGAATAGTCCCGGCGTACTTGCTCGCATCTCTTCACTTTTCTCGCGCCGTGGATACAACATCGATTCGCTGGCCGTGGGTCCAACCGAGGATCCAGAGATTTCTCGGATGACAATCGTTATCAATGTGGAAGGTCATGCGCTTGAGCAAGTTATTCAACAGCTCGACAAGTTAATCAATGTCATCTCAATTACTCGACTTGATCCAGTTACCTCAGTCCAGCGAGAGTTACTGCTCGTCAAAGTAGCAACAACTCCTACAAATCGTTCTCAAGTACTCGAGACCGTTCAACTCTTCCGTGCCAAAGTTGTGGATGTTGCACAAGATGCAGTCACAATAGAGGCAACTGGAAATGCAGAAAAGATTCAGGCGCTCCTGCGAGTTCTTGAACCGTATGGAATCAAAGAACTCGTTCAATCAGGGCTCGTCGCAATGGAGCGCGGACTTCGCTTAACAACCAACGAAAGGTAAGACCAAGTGGCTACTCAATATCATGATGAAGATGCAGACCTATCGATCATTCAAGGCAAGAAAGTTGCAGTGATTGGTTACGGCTCACAAGGACATGCTCACTCATTGAACCTTCGCGATAGCGGAGTCGACGTTCGCATTGGTCTAGCTGACGGATCGAAGTCTCGCGCAAAGGCAGAGGCAGAGGGTCTACGTGTGCTCTCCGTTGCAGAGGCAGTGAAAGAGGCAGATGTTGTCATGCTGCTCGCGCCCGATCACCTGCAGCGCCACATCTATACAGATTCCATTCTTCCTAACTTGAAGCCGGGATCAGCGCTCTTCTTCGGTCACGGATTCAATATCCGCTTTGGCTACATCAAGCCTGAAGCAAATATCGATATCGCGATGGTTGCTCCAAAAGGCCCTGGTCACCTAGTACGTCGTGAATATGCCGCCGGTCGTGGCGTTCCAGTTCTCGTTGCCGTGGAGCAGGATGCGACAGGTAATGCCTGGCCGCTCACTCTCTCGTATGCAAAGGCAATCGGTGGACTTCGTGCTGGCGGAATTTTGACTACCTTTAAAGAAGAGTGCGAGACCGATCTCTTTGGTGAGCAGTCAGTTCTCTGCGGCGGCGCCTCACAGCTCGTTATGTATGGATTTGAAACACTTGTTGAGGCTGGGTATCAACCAGAAGTTGCTTACTTTGAATGCTTGCACGAATTGAAGTTGATCGTTGATCTGATGTACGAAGGTGGAATCGCAAAGCAACGCTGGTCAGTATCTGACACCGCTGAATATGGCGATTATGTCTCTGGTCCACGCGTCATTGATCCAAGTGTCAAAGAGAATATGAAGAAGGTCCTTGGAGATATCCAGAACGGCACCTTTGCGAAGCGCTTCATCGATGATCAAGAGGCTGGCGCACCAGAGTTCAAGGCGCTTCGCGCTGCTGGCGAGAAGCATCAGATTGAGACAGTAGGTCGCGATCTTCGCAAGATGATGTCATGGGTTAACTCATCAACAACCGATGATTACCAAGAGGGCACAGCTGCACGTGGCTAAACCTGTCGTTTTGATAGCTGAGGAGCTAAGCCCTGCCACCATGGAGGCGCTTGGCCCCGATTTCGAAGTTCGTCACTGCAACGGCGCAGACCGTAACGAACTCCTTGCTGCTCTGGCAGCAGGTGTTGATGCAGTGCTTATTCGATCTGCTACCAAGATGGATGCAGAAGCGATTTCTGCTGCAAAGGGTTTGAAGGTTATTGCTCGCGCTGGTGTTGGTTTAGATAACGTTGAGATTCCTGTGGCAACTGCCGCTGGCGTCATGGTCGTTAATGCACCCACCTCAAATATCGTCAGCGCAGCTGAACTTGCCATCGCACTTCTTCTTGCAAGTGCTCGCTTTATCTCGCCTGCTCACGCCGCGTTACGCGCTGGCAAGTGGGCGAGGTCAAAATACACCGGTGCTGAAATCTTTGAGAAGACGCTCGGCATTGTGGGCTTTGGTCGAATTGGCCAATTAGTTGCAGCACGTATGCAGGCCTTTGGCATGAATGTGATTGCGTATGACCCATATATGTCACCAGCCCGCGCAGCACAACTCAATGTTCGACTCGTCGAACTAGATGAGCTACTTCGCACCAGTGATTTCATAACCATCCACCTTCCTAAGACGAAGGAGACGGCAAATCTCATCGGAGAAGAGGCGCTCTCAAAGGTAAAGCCATCACTTCGCATTGTGAATGCAGCTCGTGGTGGAGTGCTCGATGAGGCCGCTCTTTACAGAGCTCTTAAGGAGGGTCGCGTTGCTGGTGCTGGACTTGATGTCTTTGCAACTGAGCCCTGCACCGATTCGCCACTCTTTGAACTAGATAACGTAGTGGCCACCCCACACTTAGGAGCTTCAACAGATGAAGCGCAAGAACGTGCGGGAATTGCAGTAGCAGTTTCAGTTCGTAAGGCGCTTGCAGGTGAACTTGTTCCTGATGCCGTAAATGTTAAGGGTGGGGCGATTCACGAAGAGATTCGCCCAAGTCTGCCACTCGTCGAGAAGATGGCGCAGATTGCCTCCGTCATGGGTGGCGCGCAGCCAACAACAATTGATGTTCAGGTGCGCGGTGAGATTCACGAGTACGACGCAGCTATTCTCGCAACGAGTGCGCTTAAGGGCGCTCTTATTGCAAGCAACTGCGAAGATGTTACATATGTAAATGCGCCTGGGCTGGCAGCGGATCGTGGAATTTCAGCATCAGTATCTGCAAACCCGGAGTCACATATGTACCGCAGCATGATCTCACTTCGCGCAGCATTCGCGGATGGAAAATCTGTTCTCGTCGAAGGCACTCTCATGGGTATTCGCAAGGTGGAGAAGATCATCGCGATTGATGGCTTCGATCTCGATCTACCGCCATCAAATCACCTCGTCTTTCTTCGCTACACCGATCGTCCGGGCATGGTCGGAGCTCTTGGTGGCGTATTGGGCAAGGCGGGAATCAATATCAACGGTATGCAGGTCTCACAGCATGCAACTCGTGATGAGGCGCTGATGGCGTTGACGGTTGACTCCGATCTACCAGCTGAATTAATGGAACAGGTAAAGAAGGAGACGAACGCAGAGCTCGTTCGCTCAGTTACGGTGGTCTCATAATGAGCAAGAAGAATTTCAAACTCGGTGTTATCGCTGGCGATGGCATTGGGCCTGAGGTGATTGCAGAGGGTCTCAAAGTCCTTGATGTAATCGCGGGAAAGCATGGCCTCACCTTCGAGCGCACCGAATATGAACTCGGCGCAAAGTACTGGCACAAGACGGGGGAGACCCTGCCTGATGCGGTAATGGCTGAGATGGCGAAGCAGGATATTTTGCTACTTGGCGCGGTAGGAGATCCTTCTGTTCCATCAGGTGTCTTAGAGCGTGGCCTGCTACTTAAGCTTCGCTTTGCATTCGACCATTACATCAACCTTCGCCCAACAAAGTTGTGGCCAGGAGTTGAGTCACCGCTCAAAAACCCAGGTGAAGTTGATTTCATCGTAGTGCGCGAAGGAACAGAGGGGCCATATATCGGGGCAGGCGGAGTACTTCAACAAGGAACTCCCTTTGAAGTTGCGACGGAAGAGAGCATCAACACTCGCAATGGTGCCGAACGAGCTATCCGTTACGCATTTGAGAAGGCGATGACTCGCACTCGCAAGAAGGTCACTCTCGTCCATAAGAACAATGTGCTCACACGTGCCGGCGGCCTCTGGACAAGAACCTTTAATGAGGTTGCGAAGGAGTACCCAAGCATCACGACGGATTACATTCACGTTGATGCTGCTTCGATGTTCTTTGTAACCCAACCCTCCCGCTTCGATGTAGTCGTAACAGATAATCTCTTCGGAGATATCATCACTGATATTGCTGCAGCTATCTCTGGTGGAATTGGTATCGCTGCTTCTGGAAATATCAACCCCACTGGAAAATTTCCATCCATGTTTGAACCAATCCATGGATCAGCACCAGATATCGCCGGGCAGAACATTGCAGACCCAACCGCAACCGTTCTTTCGGTAGCGCTCATGCTTACCCACTTGGGATTTGACGCTGCCGCACAAGAGATTTCAGATGTAGTATCGAAGGACCTTGCCTCACGGGCAGGTCTCAAGCGAAGCACACAGGAAATCGGAACAGCTCTAGCGGAGGCGCTGAAATAAATGAAGGTACAACTCACTCCTAATCCCCAGCCACTTGCAGCAGATCTTCGCGCAGCGAAGATTGCCGAAGGTGGTTTTGGTAAGTACTACACCGACAATATGGTTGTTGCTGAGTGGAGTGAAGTTGATGGCTGGACCGATGCGACGCTAAAGCCATATGGTCCAATTACCTTGGATCCTGCAACAGCAGTCTTTCATTACGGCCAAGAGATCTTTGAGGGAATGAAGGCATACGCCCAACCTGATGGCGGCATCAGCCTCTTCCGGCCAGAAGCGAATGCCCTTCGTTTTGCGAAGAGCGCCAAGCGCCTGGCACTTCCTGAGATGCCGATTGATTTCTTCATTGATACGGTGAAAGAGTTAGTGAAGCAGGATCGCGCTTGGGTTCCTGGAAATATCGGTGAATCCCTGTATATCCGCCCATTCATGATTGCAACCGAAGTTGGGCTTGGAGTTCGCCCATCAAATAAGGCGATGTATCTTCTGATTGCAACGCCAGCATCAGCGTATTTCACTTCAAGTAAGGCCGTGACGGTCTGGATCAGCACAGAGTACGTTCGCGCAGCACTGGGTGGCACCGGCGAAGCAAAGTGCGGCGGAAATTATGCAGCATCTCTCATGGCGCAGAAACAAGCAGCTGCAGAAGGTTGCGATCAAGTCGTCTGGCTCGATGCAAAGGAGCGCCGTTACGTCGAAGAGATGGGCGGAATGAATCTCTACTTCGTTAAGGGCACCGGCGCGGATGCAACCATCCTTACCCCGAAATTAACAGGAACACTTCTACCCGGAATTACTCGTGACTCTATTCTTAAAGTCGGAGAAGATCTCGGATACAAGGTGGAAGAGACGATGCTGACTATTGATGATTGGCGCGATGGTGTTGCCAGTGGAGAGATCAGTGAGATCTTTGCATGCGGCACTGCGGCGGTCGTCTCGGCCGTTGGAGCCGCAAAGAGCGCTCATGGAATGTGGCAAACCGGCAACGGCGAACCTGGTCCAATTACGGCGGCGATTCGCAAGCGTCTTCTTGATATTCAACACGGAGTTGCCGAAGATACCCATGGCTGGAATGTGCGAGTCTGCTAAATGAAAATGAATGACGCCTTCCATATCTATGACACGACGCTTCGCGATGGTGCGCAGCAAGAGGGTCTCAACCTCTCTGTCCAGGATAAGTTGGCAATCGCTCGCCATTTAGATGACCTTGGCGTTGGGTTTATTGAAGGCGGTTGGCCAGGCGCGAATCCAAAAGATACCGAGTTCTTTAAGCGTGCTCAGACAGAGTTGAAGTTAAAGAACGCCACCTTTGTGGCATTTGGTGCAACTAGGCGCCCCGGTGTGAAGGCCGCTGATGACGTTCTTCTACGTGCACTACAAGATTCTCAAGCAGCAGCCGTGACACTTGTTGCAAAGAGTCATGACCGGCATGTTGATTTAGCTTTGAAGACTAACCTCGATGAGAACCTTAAAATGATTATCGACTCCATCACTTTTCTGAAAGCAGGTGGTCAGCGAGTATTTCTCGACGCTGAACACTTCTTTGATGGCTATAAGTCAAATAAGGCGTATGCACTTGAAGTTATCAAGGTGGCAGCAGAAGCTGGCGCTGACGTCATCGCGCTCTGTGACACAAATGGTGGCATGTTGCCGGATGAGCTTTCGCAGACAGTGCATGAAGTCCTTCAAGCATCTGGCGCCCGTCTTGGCATTCACTGCCATAACGACACCGGTTGCGCCGTTGCAAACTCACTTGCTGCAATCAGCGCAGGTGTAACCCATGTTCAGGGCACACTCAACGGATATGGTGAGCGCACCGGAAATGCTGATCTCGTTAGCATCATCGCAAACTTAGAATTGAAGAAGAAGCAGCAAGTGCTCCCAGCAGGGTCGCTCCGGGAAGCATTCAGAATTTCACATGCGGTTGCCGAGGTTACAAATGTCGCGCCATCTGCGCGCCAACCTTATGTCGGCATCTCCGCATTTGCACATAAGGCAGGACTTCACGCGAGTGCAATTAAAGTAGACCCAGCGATGTACCAACATGAAGACCCAGAGTCCGTTGGTAATGATATGCGGATGCTCGTCTCCGAAATGGCCGGCCGAGCTTCCATCGAATTGAAATCGCGTGAACTAGGAATTGATTTATCTAGCAACAAAGAGGTGGTTGCGCGCGTTGTTGATCGCGTGAAGGAGATGGAGTCACGCGGCTTTACCTTTGAGGCCGCGGATGCCTCCTTTGAACTCTTGCTTCGAGAAGAACTTGCTGGTCGGCGACCAAAATTCTTCACCATTGAGAGCTGGGCAATCACCGTTGATGGCGGTGAGACCGGTGAAGTCACCTCACAGGCTTCTGTCACTATCACTGCAAAGGGTGAGCAGATTATTTCCACAGGAACTGGAAATGGCCCAGTGAATGCGATTGATAATGCGCTCCGTGGTGGATTACTCAAGATCTACCCAGAGCTTGCAAAACTTGAATTGACGGATTACAAGGTTCGAATTCTTGAGGGGCGTGCTGGTACCGGCGCAGTGACGCGTGTGCTCGTTGAGACAAAGGATGGCGAGGGCGAATGGAGCACCATCGGTGTCCACGAGAATGTCATCGCCGCCTCAGCGATGGCACTTGAAGATGCCGTCACATTCGGTTTACTCCGCCAGGGGCGCGAACCAGAGTAATCTGCAGCCATGCCTGCATCCCAAGAGTTGATTGGTGCTTATCAAGAGCATCTCATCTTGGTCCGCAATCTCTCTGATAACTCGGTAAAGGGTTATATAAGTGACCTGGAATCATTTATTGCCTACCTCTCAACGGTAGGTATTGATGAGATAAAAGATATTGATCTCCGAAATCTGCGGGGTTGGTTGAGTTCACTCTCTGACCGTGGCGTTGCTAGGAATACGCTGGCACGAAGAATCGTCTCTATTCGGGCATTTACATATTGGGCAGCGAGTAATGGTTGGCTCACTGAGGATGTTGGTCAGCAGTTGGTTCTCCCTAAGACCCAACGCGGGCTTCCGGAAGTTCTTGATATCTCCGAAGCTGAGATAGTCCTCGCCTCGATGGAACAGAAATATGGCGAGGAACCAAGCGCACTCAACGCTCGGAACCTCGCAATGATTGAGGTCTTGTACTCATCTGGAATTCGTATCTCTGAGTTATGTGGTCTTGATTTAGCAAGTATTGATTACTCTCGCGGAACCGCTCGCGTATTGGGAAAGGGCGATAAGGAGCGGACCGTCCCACTGGGTGAGCCTGCGCTCGACACACTTCGACGTTATATCGAGAAGTACCGGGGAGAATTAGCTCGCGAGATTTCGGGGAGCGCCGTATTTCTCGGGGCGAGAGGTAAGCGGATTGATGCGCGGACAGCGCGAGATGTCGTCTATGAGGCGACGAGCGCGGTTGGGATTCACATGGGGCCACATGGCCTGCGCCATAGCGCCGCTACCCATCTACTCGAAGGTGGGGCAGATCTACGTATCGTCCAAGAGATCCTCGGCCATTCCTCCCTCCAGACGACCCAGATTTACACCCATGTCTCGCCGGAGCGGCTCCAGCGAGCGTACAAGGATGCCCACCCCCGGGCTTAGCGCCAGAACTTCGTGGAAATTGACCCGGAAAAGCTCTATTAGAATAAGGCTCGCACCAAGGAGAGATTCTTGGTGACTTCACGCGATTGACTCACTGTTGAAAAATAGGTGAGAACCAGTTCGGTCTCGAATAACGATTTTCGAGTCGGTATCCAATCGCTAGCGAGCTGACAAATTGTCATCTCATTAACCGAGTGCACCTGCCACGCGCATGTGCAATGAAGGAGAGTGCCGCCATGGCGGTTGTAACTATGAGAGAACTCCTCGACAGCGGAGTCCACTTCGGACACCAGACTCGTCGTTGGAACCCAAAGATGAAGCGCTACATCTTCACAGAGCGCAATGGCATCTACATCATCGATATCCAGCAGTCACTTGGACTTATCGATTCAGCCTATGACTTCATTAAGGATACCGTCGCTAAGGGCGGTCATATCTTGTTCGTTGGAACAAAGAAGCAGGCACATCAGCCAATCATCGAGCAGGCAGCTCGCGTTGGCATGCCATATGTAACAGAGCGTTGGCTTGGTGGAATGCTCACCAACTTCCCAACCGTATACAAGCGTATTCAACGCCTCAAGGAGCTTGAGCAACTTGAAGAGCGTAATGATCAGGTTCTTACCAAGAAGGAACTCCTTGTTCTTCGCCGCGAGCGCGAGAAGCTAACAAAGAACCTTCAAGGTATTCGCGATATGACCAAGTTGCCATCAGCAATCTGGGTTATCGATACTAAGAAAGAGCATCTTGCAGTTCAGGAAGCGCATAAGTTGGGTATCCCAGTTGTAGCGGTTATCGATACCAACTGCGATCCAGATGAAGTTGATTACAAGATTCCTGGCAACGATGATGCAATCCGTTCTATCGCATTGCTTACTCGCGTTATCACCGATGCCGCTGTTGCGGGCCTTGCAGCTCGTTCAGCAGCAGGTGCTGCTGTTGCAGATAAGAACGTTGCAGCTGCAAATGCCGAGCCAGTAGCTGATTGGGAGAAGGAAGCAGTTGTTGCTGAAGTTGTTGCAACAGATGCATCAGTAGCTCCAGAAGCAACTCCATCTAACTAACTCTTTCGAAAATATTTATAAGGAGCAATAAATTGGCTTACACAGCAGAAGATGTAAAGCGCCTGCGCGAAGCAACTGCAGCAGGAATGCTTGATTGCAAGAAGGCGCTTGATGAGGCAGATGGCGATTACGACAAGGCCGTTGAGATCATTCGCGTTAAGGGTCTGAAGGGTGTTACAAAGCGTGAGGGTCGTCAGACTTCAAACGGACTGGTAGCGGCAAAGACAGAGGGCGACCTCGGCGTTATGCTCGAACTTAACTGCGAGACTGATTTCGTAGCTAAGGGCGATCGCTTCCAGGCGGTTGCAGATGAGCTCCTCAATCACCTTGCAAAGGTGAAGAGCGCTGATCTCGGTTCATTCCTTACCAGCGAAATGGATAACGGCAAGACCGTTCAAGAGACCATCGATGAGGCGAATGCAACACTCGGTGAGAAGATTGAGATCCGTCGCATTGCAGTATCAGAGGGTTCACCAGTTGCGATCTATCTTCACCGCACAAACCCAGATCTTCCACCACAGCTTGGCGTCTTGGTGAAGTTGACCGCTGCAGCAGCTGAGGCTGGCAAGGATGTCGCGCAGCACATTGCAGCGTTTGCACCACAATTTGTAAGCCGTGACCAGATTCCTGCGGACCAGATTGAGAACGAGCGCCGTATCGCTGAAGAGACTGCCCGCGAAGAGGGTAAGCCTGAGGCATCACTCTCAAAGATTGTCGAAGGTCGCGTCACTGGCTTTGTGAAGGAAGTTAGCCTGCTCGAGCAGGCCTTTGCGAAGGATGCGAAGAAGACTGTCCAGAACATTCTTGATGAGGCGAAGACCGCTGTGTCGGCTTTTCACAGATTCAAGGTTGGTCAGTAATCTAGTGGCATAAATCAGGCCGTTGGCCTGAAATCAGAAGTAGAAGCGAAGGAGCACCTCAGATGGCCGTATCAGGTTATAAGAGAGTGCTCCTTAAGCTTTCTGGCGAGGTCTTTGGTGGAGTTAAAGGCATTGGTGTGGATCCCGATGTCGTGCACGATATCGCTGAACAGATTGCAGAAGTTGTTCGAGGCGGAACCCAGATCGCGATTGTTGTTGGCGGAGGTAATTACTTCCGAGGAGCAGAGCTCCAACAGCGTGGCATGGATCGGGCACGAGCAGATTACATGGGCATGCTCGGAACCGTGATGAACTGTTTAGCTCTTCAAGATTTTCTTGAGAAGGTCGGCATCGATACTCGCGTACAGACCGCAATTACCATGGGTCAAGTTGCAGAGCCCTATATTCCCCGCAAAGCAATCCGCCACCTCGAGAAGGGTCGTGTAGTGATCTTCGGAGCAGGCGCGGGCATGCCATTCTTCACAACTGATACCGTGGCAGCGCAGCGCGCACTTGAAATTGGCTCACAGGCACTTCTTCTTGCAAAGAGCGGCGTCGATGGCGTCTACACCGCAGATCCTAAGAAGGATCCAACTGCAACCAAATACGAAACAATCTCCTTCGACGAAGTGCTCTCTCAATCACTCGCGGTCGCCGATGCCGCCGCTTTTAGCCTCTGTCGTGAGAACAATCTTCCTATCGTCGTCTTTGATCTTAAGAATAAAGGAAATATCGCCCGCGCTGTGCGTGGTGAGTCCATCGGAACTGTCGTCTCATCGCAGACGTCCAGCAAATAGGAGCGAACCATACATGGCTGATTTAAATACCGTCCTTGCAGATGTCGCAGTCAAGATGAGCAAAGCTGTGGATGTTGCCAAGGAAGATTTCGGTGCCATTCGTACCGGCCGTGCGCATCCCTCGATGTTTGCAAAGGTGATGGTCGATTACTACGGAACTTTTACACCGCTCTCACAACTCGCGACTATCCAAGTGCCAGAGGCGCGCATGGCGCTTGTCAGCCCATTTGATAAGAGCGCAATGGCACTGATCGAAAAGGCGATCCGCGAATCCGATCTCGGAGTAAATCCTGCGACTGATGGCGCCGTTATCCGCGTCAACTTTCCACAATTGACGGAGGAGCGCCGTAAGGATTACATCAAGGTCGCTCGCACTAAGGCGGAAGATTCACGTATCTCTATCCGCAACATCCGCCGTACTGCGAAAGAGGCGATGGAGAAGATGGAGAAAGATGGCGAAGTTGGCAAGGATGAAGCGGCCCGTGCTGAGAAGGATCTTGAAAAGAGCACCTCAGATCATGTCGCCAAAATTGATGATCTGCTAAAGCATAAGGAAGCCGAACTTCTCGAAGTTTGATCCCATGGATGACCTTCACTCCCTCAATGAGGCGATAAATAAGCGAGCAGGAAGAAAGCTACTGCCTTCCATTTTTGTCTCGCTAACAATCTTCGTCCTCGTATTTGGGCTGCTTGCAGTGAAGCCGATTCTCTTTGTAGTACTTGTTCTTGCAGCCTTAATCATGGGACTCCGAGAGCTGAACGGCGCCTATCGCGCGGGTGGAATAGTAATTCCTGATTGGCCATTGGCGGTGGGTGCAGTCGTGATGACGGCAGCGGCCTGGTTCGGGGGAGTGAGCGGACTGGCTGTAGCAACTGCCTTTGTGATTCCCAATATTCTTGTACTTCTACTTATTCTAAATCCGGCAGATTTCGTCAAGCGATCTACTGCAGCCACCTTCGCAATGTTCTACATCCCATTCCTTGCCGGATTTATTGCCTTGATTGCTAAGAGTGATGACCCGGTCGGAAGAATTCTTGTTCTTGTCGTACTCGTCTCATGTAACGATACCTTCGCATATATCTTTGGCGTCCTTTTTGGAAAGCACTACCTAGCCCCTCACATCAGCCCCAAGAAGACGTGGGAAGGGCTTATCGGATCGCTAATCGCGTGCACAGTTGGTGGCGCACTAGTCTTTGCTTTCTGGACGAGCCAACATTGGTATCTCGGCGCATTACTCGGATTGATGGGTGTGGCAACATCAACCTTCGGCGACCTCATTGAATCAGCGATGAAGCGCGACCTTCACATCAAAGATATGGGGGCTATCTTGCCTGGACATGGCGGCATCTTGGATCGCATCGACTCTGTTCTCTTCACCGCCCCTACGGTCTGGTTCGTACTTGAACTCATTAAGCACTTCAAACTATGAGCACCCGCGAGAACTCAAATCCTGAGTTGAAATTAGTCTTCGACGAGCCAAAGCAGAAGGTTCGCCCACCTCAACATTTCGCCGACCTTGATGTTGAAGAGCGCAAACAGCTTGCGATTGATCTTGGTCTGCCAGCATTTCGCGCGAAGCAGGCAGCGACCCATTTCTTCACGCATTACAACGATGAGCCAGAGACCTGGAGCGATATCCCGAAAGAGATGCGCCAACTCATGGCCGAGAAGTTTATGCCGCGCCTGATTACGCTGGTGAAGAGTGTGACCACAGATTCTGGCAAGACGCGCAAGGATCTCTGGCGGCTGCATGATGGTGTTCTCGTTGAGAGCGTCCTCATGCGTTACACCGATCGCACAACAGTCTGTATCTCATCTCAAGCAGGTTGCGGCATGAACTGCCCATTCTGTGCAACGGGACAGGGCGGGTTAACGCGAAATCTCACTGCTGGGGAAATCACGGCGCAGGTCGTAGCTGCTGCCCGAGTGTGTGCATCCGGTGAACTTCCTGGCGGCCCAACTCGACTCTCGAATGTAGTCTTCATGGGAATGGGAGAGCCGCTTGCAAACTATAAATCGGTAATCCGTTCTGTTCGCAACATCGTCTCGCCACAGCCAGAAGGCCTCGGTATCGGCGCACGCTCTGTCACAGTTTCAACCGTTGGATTGGTTAATGGCATTGAGAAGTTGATGGGAGAAGATATTCCAGTCACTCTCGCTGTCTCGCTGCACACACCAGATGATGAGCTCCGTGACTCACTCGTCCCTATTAACTCCCGCTTCAAGGTGCGAGAAGTACTTGCGGCCGCCGACGCTTATGCCGAAAAGACTGGTCGTCGGTACTCCATCGAGTATGCCCTCATCCGCGATATCAACGATCAGGCTTGGCGCTCTGATCTCCTTGGCCGCCTCCTCAAAAATCGTAATGCCCATGTAAATCTCATTCCGCTCAACCCGACTCCCGGTTCGAAGTGGACTGCCTCTCGACCAGAGGATGAGAAAGAGTTTGTTCGCATTCTTGAGGGGTACCGCGTTCCCGTTACCGTACGTGACACCCGGGGCAGAGAAATCGATGGGGCTTGTGGTCAACTCGCAGCCTCTGAGATAGCCTCTCCTTCATGAAATCACTGAATAACTTCATCAACGGTAAGAGCGTCCCAGCACAGAGCGGGGCGGTTAGCGAAATTATTAATCCAGCAACTGGCCAGGCTTATACAACCGCTCCCGTTTCAGGAGCAGCTGATGTTGATGCTGCGATGTCGGCAGCAGCAGCGGCCTTCCCAGAGTGGAGAGATTCAACTCCAGCAGAACGCCAGCGCGCGCTCTTGAAGATTGCTGATGCGTTAGAAGCGAAGCAAGATGAACTTATTGCAGTGGAGTCAGAGAACACAGGTAAGCCGCTCGCAATCACTAAGTCAGAGGAGATTCCACCTCTTCTTGATCAGATTCGCTTCTTTGCTGGTGCAGCCCGCCAACTAGAGGGCAAGAGCGCAGCGGAATATATGAAGGGTATGACCTCATTTATTCGTCGCGAACCTATTGGAGTCTGTGCTCAGGTAACGCCATGGAACTATCCAATGATGATGGCAGTGTGGAAGTGGGCACCGGCAATTGCAGCGGGAAATACCGTCGTATTGAAGCCAAGTGACACCACACCGGCATCCACCGTATGGATGGCGAACGTGATGGCTGAGTTCTTGCCAGATGGCGTCATCAACGTTGTCACCGGTGATCGTGAGACCGGTCGCGCCCTTGTTGATCACAAGACGCCACAGATGGTCTCTATCACCGGCTCAGTACGTGCTGGAATGGAAGTTGCTCAGAGTGCGTCAAAAGATCTCAAGCGAGTCCATCTCGAGCTCGGTGGCAAAGCACCAGTAGTTGTATTTGCTGATGCAGATCTACCAGCTGCAGCGGAAGCGATTGCGCTCGCTGGTTACTTCAACGCCGGTCAAGATTGCACAGCAGCGACGCGGGTTATCGTTGAAGCCGCCGTCTACAGTGAATTTCTCACTCTGCTCGCCGCGCAAGCGAAGAACACTGCCACCGGTGCTCCTACAGAAGATGTCCTCTATGGCGCGGTAAATAATGCGAACCAACTTGCGCGCCTCAAAGGGTTTGTTGAGCGCACGCCATCTCATGCCGAGATTGTTGCGGGAGGTACACAAGTTGACCGTCCGGGATATTTCTGGAACCCAACGGTTATCGGAGGCCTCAAGCAAGAGGATGAGATGATTCAAAATGAAATCTTCGGACCGGTTATCACGGTTCAGACCTTCGCGGACGAGGCAGAGGCAGTCCGAATGGCAAATGGCGTCGCATATGGTCTGGCTTCCAGCGTCTGGACGACCAATCACGGTCGTGCGATGCGCATGGCTAAGGCCTTCGACTTCGGCGTGGTCTGGATTAATACCCACATCCCAATGGTCTCCGAGATGCCTCATGGCGGCTTCAAACATTCTGGTTACGGCAAGGATCTCTCCCAATATGGCTTCGAGGATTACACCCGTATCAAGCACGTTATGACCAATTTGAACGCCTAACTGGCGTCAGATGGGCTAATTGACAGTTAATTCTGAGAATGGACTGTCCGCAGAGGGCGCTTTCACGGTCTAAGATTTCCCTGCTTTAGTAACCCCAGCCATCTTAAGAGAAGGTAGGAAGTTAATGTCTCACTCAGAAGAGAGTAAGAACCTAGAAAGTTCACTCCACGGTTTAGCGGAATCCTTCCTCTCCCGCCGAGCACTTCTTGCCGGTGCAGGTGGCCTTGGCGCCGCTTCACTTCTCGGCTTAGGAGAAACTTCTTCGGCTAGCGCAGCTGCAAAGAAGACGGTGCGTTGGGCTAACTGGGGTCTCTATCTTGATTACGACAACAAGTCGCACAAGTATCCAACTCTTGAGGCATTTAAAAAGGCGACTGGCTACAACGCCACCTACCAAGAGGCGATTGACGACAACGACTCCTTTACCGCAAAGGTCGCACCACAACTTCGTATCAAGAGAGATATTGGTTACGACGTCGTAGTACCTACCGAGTGGATGGCTTCACAGTGGGTTGCAAATAAGTGGGTACAGCGCTTCGACGATGCTGCAGTGCCCAATAAGAAGAACGTTCTTCCATTCTTGGCTAATCGCCCATTCGATCCAGGTCGCCATTACTCACTTCCATGGGCCGGCATCATCGCTGGAGTTGCGTGGAATAAGAAGGCGCTACCAAAGGGCATCAACACTCTTGATCAACTCTTCTCTAATAGCAACAAGGGCCGCATTGAAGTTCTCTCCGAGATGCGCGACACCGTGGGCCTCGTGATGATGTGGCAAGGAACAGATATCTCTAAGCCTTTCTCTGCAGATAAGTTCCACAATGCGGTGGATTTCATCGCAAAGAAGGTTAAAGATGGCTATATCCGCCAGATTAAAGGCCAGTCGTACTCAGAGGATTTAGTCTCTGGCGATGCGATTGCGGTAATCGGCTGGTCGGGCGATATCAACCAACTCAATCTTCAGAATGGCAACCAATTTGGCTTTGCAATTCCGGAATCAGGCGGAACTTTCTCAACAGATAACATGATGATTCCATCGACCTCACCAAATAAGGCTGGTGCCGAAGCGCTCATTAACTATTACTACGATCCGGTTGTTGCAGCGAAGGTTGCAAATTACATCACCTACATCTGCCCAGTAGCAGGTGCGCAAGAGGCGATGGCGAAGATCAACCCGGCGCAAGCAAAGAACACGTTGATCTTCCCTGATGAGAAAATGTGGGCGAAACTTAAAGTCTTCCGCGACCTCACAAAGAAAGAGAAGTCTGATTTCTCAACCGCTTTCCAAGCAGCAAGCGGTAACGGATAAGTGTCAGACGCATCTACCTCCGCAAAGGGTGACCTTAAGCTCACCAACGTCACCAAATCATTTGGTGAATTCACTGCTGTTGATAACCTCTCACTTGTAATTCCAGAGGGATCATTCTTCGCACTTCTCGGACCTTCGGGTTGTGGCAAGACAACGACACTTCGCATGATTGCAGGTCTGGAGACTCCGACAACAGGGACAATCTTTGTTGGCGATACCGAAATTACGGATATGCGCCCGTACAAGCGGCCGGTAAATACCGTCTTCCAGAACTATGCCCTCTTCCCACACCTTTCAATCTTTGAGAACGTCGCATTCGGACTTCGTCGCCGTGGCGTTAAAGATAAAGATGTGACAGAGCAGGTGGAGAAGGTTCTCAATCTCGTGGAACTTCCGCACCTGGCTCAACGTAAGCCAACCCAACTCTCAGGTGGACAACAGCAGCGCATTGCAGTTGCTCGTGCAATTGTTAACCGCCCAGCACTGCTTCTCCTCGATGAGCCACTTGGTGCGCTTGATTTGAAGTTGCGCCGTCAGATGCAGATTGAGTTGAAGTGGATCCAGACTGAAGTAGGACTCACCTTCGTTCACGTGACACACGACCAGGAAGAGGCCATGACTATGGCTGACACCATCGCGGTAATGAACGAGGGCCGCATCGAGCAGATGGGTTCACCAGCCGATCTCTACGATAACCCGAAGACAGCATTCGTTGCCAACTTCCTTGGCCAGTCAAACCTCATCCAGGGAAAGATTGTCGATAGCGATGGCGACTCACACGTGGTTGATCTCTACGGTCAGAAAGTCTCAGTTCTTAAGCGCCGTACGGTAGCTAAAGATTCCTCTGTGCTCTTTGGTATTCGCCCGGAGAAGCTTCGTATTCAACCTGACTCGCACGATAAGCCAGGCAACGTGCTTATTGGTGGAAAAATTTCTGATGTCTCGTATATCGGCGTATCAACGCAGTACCAGGTTGAGATGCCATGGGGCCAAGAGATCATGGTCTTTGAGCAGAATGATGATGGTATTCCGCCTCTCGATAAGGGCGATGAAGTCCGCTTGAGTTGGGAACCAATCTTCTCCTTCGCACTCAACGGCCATGAAGATGCCCAAGCCGGCGTAGATGTAGAGCCAGAGGCCGAGTAACAGTGACCCTCACCGTTGCGCCAGTAAAGAAGCCACGCTCTCGCAAGATTGGGATGCCGTATCTCCTCCTACTTCCAGGAATGTTATGGCTCATTACCTTCTTCTTAATTCCCATCCTTACCCTGGTGAAGACTTCGGTAAATATGGATCTGAAGAATTACGATCCCACGAGCGCTGCAACCGGTTCTTTCTGGGGCAACTTCTGGGAGGCCTTCAGGACGCACGAAGCTCCCTTTGCGCGCAGCTTTATCTACGCACTCGCTGCAACTTTAATCGCGCTCTGCATTGCATATCCACTTGCCTATGGAATCGCCTTTAAGGCAGGACGTTGGAAGAACGTTCTCCTAGTGCTTGTAGTTGCACCCTTCTTCACCTCATTTATCTTGAGAACGATTGCTTGGAAGCAGATCCTTGGGCAACAAGGTCCAGTCTTCCATCTCCTTCTCAATCTTCACTTAGTTACATATCAATCTCACATCACGGCAAGTGCCGGCGCTGTTATCGCTGGCCTGAGTTATAACTTCTTGCCATTTATGACACTTCCGCTCTACTCCAGCCTCGAGCGGATCGATCCCCGGACCCTAGAAGCATCCGGTGATCTTTATGCAAATGCCTTCACGACTTTCCGAAAAGTGACACTTCCGCTCTCACTTCCTGGTGTGGTCGCTGGCACGCTACTTACCTTTATTCCCGCTGCAGGCGATTACGTTAATGCCGAAATTCTTGGTAATCCAAGCACGACGATGATCGGAAATGTCATCAACGCGCAGTTCCTTCGAACCTCGAACTACACGCTCGCTGCAGCGCTCTCCTTCGTATTCATGGTGATGATTATCGGAATCGTTCTCTTCTATATCTCCCGTGCTGGAACGGAGGAGCTGGTATGAAGTCGCTCTCTCGCTGGTTCGGTAGAAACCTCATCCGGATTTATATGGTCTTGGGTTTCACCTATCTCTTTATTCCAATTCTCTACACCATCATCTTCTCGTTTAATGATTACATTAAGTCGAACTTGGTCTGGCGTGGCTTTACCTGGCATAACTGGCAGACACCATGCGGCGTCCCTAATATCTGTTCAGATCTAGGCAACTCACTCAAGATTGGACTCCTTGCAACCTTCGTTGCGACCATCCTCGGCACCATGATTGCTTTTGCACTCGGTCGCTACGCCTTTAAAGGTCGCCCATTCGTTAACACTCTCATCTTCTTGCCGATGGCCTCACCTGAACTCGTGCTTGGTGCGTCTCTTCTCACGATCTTCATTAACTTAGGTTTCAACCTCGGATTCTGGACCATCGTGATTGCGCATGTGATGTTCTGTATCTCCTTTGTTGTGGTTACGGTAAAGGCGCGTATCGCCTCACTTGATCCTCGTTTGGAACAAGCGGCGATGGATCTTTACGCTAATGAGCGCGAGACTTTCCGCAGAATTACCTTCCCGCTCGTAGCTCCAGGAATCGCAGGTGCAGCCCTGCTCGCCTTCAGCCTCTCCTTTGATGATTTCATTATTACCAATTTCAACTCAGGTACCGTTGAGACCTTCCCGCTCTTCGTGTATCACAACGCTGAGCGTGGTCTGCCAGCGCAGGCAAATGTCATCGGTTCGTCGATGTTCCTCATCGCTCTCATCATCGTGCTCGCAGGACAGATTGTGAGCCGCAAGCGTAAGATTGCCTAATGACCAACATTGGCAACATGTACGGCCCAAACTTCACCTTCCTCGGCATTCCTGCCTGCGATCTGGATAATCCTGCTTCCTACGCTGGTGCCGATGTCATCATTGTTGGTGCGCCGATTGATAGCGGAACGAGTTATCGCTCAGGTGCGAAGATGGGCCCGCAGGCAATTCGTGGCGCTGATTACCTCTCTCACGATGGCGATCGTCCCAATCTCTCACTTCGCGTTAACCCGCTCAAAGATTTAAAAATTTTTGATGCTGGAGATTTATTGATGCCCGGGGGAGACCTTGTTAAGTCCCTTGCTCTCCTTGAAGAGGCAACGGAGAAGATCTCTCGAGCTGGTGCAATCGCCGTGGTTCTTGGCGGAGATCACTCCATCGCAAGTGCTGATGTTGCAGGTATCGCGCATCATCGCGGCATGGGGAAGATATCCATGATTCATTTCGATGCTCACGCTGATACTGGTGAAGACCAATGGGGCGCCCTCGTCGGGCATGGAACGCCGATGCGCCGACTTATTGATTCAGGTGCGGTGCGGGGCGATCGTTTTCTTCAACTTGGTCTCCGGGGTTACTGGCCTGACCCGGCAACGCTGGATTGGATGCGTGATCAAGGCATGCGCTCGTACGAGATGACTGAGATTCATCACCGTGGCTTGGATGTTGTCTTGAATGAATCTTTTGCAACTCTTACAGATGGCTGCGATGGTGTCTTTCTCTCTGTTGATATCGATGTTGTAGATCCGGGAATGGCGCCGGGCACCGGAACGCCTGAGCCAGGTGGAATGACTAGCCGGGAACTCTTGGAAGCGGTCCGCCGCATCTGTTCAGAGCTGCCGATTGTAGGTATCGATATGGTTGAGGTCGCACCTGCCTATGACAGCTCGGAGATCACATCACTTCTAGCAAACCGTGTAATCCTAGAAGCGTTATCGGCCATCGCGCTCCGTAAATCAGGTGGAACTTATCAACCTACAAGAAATCTTCTCGACCGGTAACCCATCCAGATGCAACGAATTGTCATTCTCGGCTCTACCGGCTCTATTGGAGTGCAAGCACTTGAGGTGATTGCAGCGAACCCGGGACGCTTTGAGGTAGTAGCGATTAGCGCTGGTTCAGGCAACCTTGCTCTGCTCCATGAACAAGCGGAGAGATTTCGCGTGAAAGCGGTCGGAACCACTGCCGACTCCTTTGATTGCAGCGTGAAGACCTTTACTGGGGCAGCTGCCTCAAGGGAAATTGCGGCAATGGAGTGCGATGTTGTAATCAATGGCATCACCGGATCAATCGGTCTTGCGCCAACTTTGGCAGCGCTCGATGCCGGCAATCTGGTCGCGCTAGCAAATAAAGAGTCCCTTGTTGCTGGCGGAGAGTTAGTCATGCGTAAGGGCAGAGGAAGAATTATTCCGGTCGACTCAGAACACTCTGCAATCTATCAAGCGATGCTTGCCGGGAGACGGGATGAGATCTCTAAACTGATCTTGACCGCGAGTGGGGGAGCGTTTCGCGATCGCGAAGATTTAGCGGGAGTTACAGTCGATGAAGCGCTCAACCACCCTACGTGGAGCATGGGTCCAGTTGTCACAATTAACTCGGCGACGCTAGTTAATAAAGGCCTAGAAATCATTGAAGCTCATTATCTCTTTGATATTCCATACTCACAGATCGATGCGGTGATTCACCCACAATCTGTTATTCATTCCATGGTTGAGTACATTGATGGCTCGACGATTGCCCAATTGAGTCCACCAAATATGAAGGGGCCAATTGCCTACGCAATGTCGCACCCTCATAGAACTCAGGGAGCAACCCGGCCAGTGGACTGGAGTCAGGCACATCGATGGGATTTCCGACCCATAGATACTGAGCGTTTTCCTGCAATCTCGCTCGCTCGTACCGCCGGAGAGTCCGGAGCTCTTGCAACGGCAACATTTAATGCAGCAAATGAAGTTGCCGTTGATGCATATGTGAAGGGCGTAATCGCCTTTACCGAGATTGTGCCAGTCATCGAATCCGTTCTTGCGACAGGGGATGCACACGGAGAGCCTCGAGATTTGGCAGATGTCGTAGCGATAGAGCAGACTGCACGCACTTTGGCAGCAGAGATCGTTGCCACATTCCAGCGCGAGAGGTCATGATGCTACAGATTCTTGGTGTTCTTGCCTTTATCGTTGCGCTCTTGCTCTCCATCATGTTCCACGAGTTCGGCCACTACATTACGGCGAAGCGTTTTGGTATGAAGGTAACCGAGTTCTTCCTCGGTTTCGGGCGCAAACTCTGGTCCTTCCAACGGGGCGAGACGGAATTTGGCATCAAGGCAATCCCCGCAGGTGGTTACTGTCGCGTCGTAGGTATGTCATCTCGAGAGGAGCTTCCTCCGGAAGATGAATCTCGCGCCTTCTATAAGGCGAGCGTTCTGCAGCGACTTATCACCATGGGCGCCGGGTCTTTCTTCCACTTCCTCTTTGGCTTCATTCTTCTCTTTACCCTCGCTTTCGGAATCGGTACCGTCGCATCGACACCGATCATCGATAAGGTCGCACCCTGTTTTGCTGCAGTGAACTCTTCATGTGATTCTGCAACAGATCCAACTCCAGCGAAATTGATTGGCCTGCAACATGGCGATCGTTTCATTGCGATTAATGGTGTGCCGGTGACAAATTGGGATAAAGATATTCTCGTCGTCCAACACTCACCTGGTAAGTCAGTAGAGATTACTGTGCTTCGAAATGGGGAGGAGATGAGCTTCACGGTTACTCCTTCACCTGAGAAGGTCAATGGAAAGATTGTAGGAAAACTTGGAATTCAAGTCGCTATTGAATCAGCGCTGAAGCGAAATAGCTTTAGCGCCTCCACGACATTTGCATCGACAAATTTCCGAGAAATCTTCGGCTCCAGCATTCACTCACTCGCCACACTTCCTGGAAAGATCCCGGCGCTCATTAAGCAGACCCTCGGTGGAGCCCCTCGTGATCCCCAAGGGCTGGTCGGCGTAGTGGGAGTTGCCCAAGCGACGGCTCAGACCGCCAGCGATAATCGATTGGCATGGAATGAGCGAATTGGCACCTTCTTGCTCATCGTCGCCAGCCTCAATATCTTCGTGGGAATATTTAATCTCCTCCCGCTTCTACCGCTCGATGGCGGCCATATGGCAGTTGCTATCGCAGATGGATTGCGTAGAACCTGGGCGCGCGTGCGCCGGCGTCCCGAGCCTCGACCTATCGCCCTGGAGTCGCTGATGCCTCTGACCGTAGTGGTCTTTGTGCTCTTCGTCGCACTCACGCTCCTGCTCTTAGCGGCAGATATCTTCAATCCGGTGCACTTTAATCTTTAACCCTCAGTGACTAGGGCATAATTACCCCATGGTCGATCTAGGAATCCCGTCAGCGCCACCTCCAACTCTCTCGCCCCGCCGTAAGAGCAAGCAGCTTAAGGTAGGCAGTGTTCTTGTAGGCGGAGATGCACCTGTCAGCGTCCAGTCGATGTGTACAACGTTGACTGCCGATGTCAATGCAACTCTTCAACAGATTGCAGAACTCACCGCTTCAGGTTGCCAGATTGTTCGCGTCGCAGTTCCTAGCCAAGATGATGCGGATGCGCTCGCGCAGATCGCGAAGAAGTCTCAAATCCCCGTCATCGCCGATATTCATTTCCAACCAAAATATATCTTTGCAGCGATTGATGCTGGCTGCGCAGCGGTCCGAGTAAATCCGGGAAATATCAAGCAGTTTGATGACAAGGTAAAAGAGGTTGCGAAGGCGGCTGGCGATGCCGGAATTCCTATCCGCATCGGAGTTAATGCTGGCTCACTCGATCCACGCCTGCTTGCGAAGTACGGCAAGGCAACTCCTGAAGCGCTCGCCGAGTCTGCCCTCTGGGAAGCATCACTCTTTGAAGAGCATGGCTTCTCAGATATTAAAATCTCTGTTAAGCATCACGATCCCGTGACCATGGTGAAGGCGTACCGCCTACTCGCCGCCAAATGCGATTACCCACTGCACCTTGGCGTCACAGAAGCTGGACCGTTCTTCCAAGGAACCATCAAATCTGCAACCGCCTTTGGAATTCTTCTAGCCGAGGGTATCGGCGACACAATTCGCGTCTCACTCTCAGCGCCGCCAGTCGAGGAGGTCAAGGTCGGTATCTCGATTCTTGAATCTCTCAACCTGCGCCAACGTAAACTTGAAATTGTCTCCTGCCCATCATGCGGTCGCGCACAAGTAGATGTGTACTCGCTAGCGGAGAAGGTGCAGGCTGGACTTCAGGGGATGACCGTTCCGCTTCGCGTTGCCGTCATGGGCTGTGTTGTAAATGGTCCCGGTGAAGCACGTGAAGCAGATCTCGGCGTTGCATCCGGAAATGGAAAAGGACAGATCTTTGTTAAGGGTGAAGTCATTAAGACGGTACCTGAGTCAGCGATCGTTGAGACTCTTATCGAAGAGGCGATGCGTCTGGCCGAAGAGATGGAATTGGCTGGCGTTGCCTCCGGAGAACCATCAGTAGAAGTTAAGTAAATACTTACCTGCGCGCTACGAAAAGATAGGGTTCACCCATGTTGAGAATGTCTAGTCTCCTGCTCCGAACCCTTCGTGACGACCCAGCTGACGCTGAAGTTGCCAGTCATAGGCTCCTAGTGCGGGCTGGTTATGTTCGTCGCATCGCCGCCGGAATTTACTCATGGCTGCCCCTTGGCTATCTCACCTTTAGAAATATTGAACGCGTAATCCGAGAAGAGATGGATGGCGCTGGTTTCCAGGAAGTCCACTTCCCATCACTGCTTCCGCGCGAACCTTATGAGCGCACTAATCGATGGAACGAGTACGGACCCGAACTCTTCCGTCTACAAGATCGTAAGAAGAATGATTACCTGCTCGGACCAACGCACGAAGAGATGTTCACTCTTATGGTGAAGGGCGAGTACTCCTCTTACAAAGATCTACCGCTTTCGATCTATCAGATTCAAGCTAAGTTTCGGGATGAACCTCGCCCGCGTTCTGGAATTATCCGTGGGCGCGAGTTCATCATGAAGGACTCATACTCCTTCGATATCGATGATGCTGGGCTTCAGAACTCTTACGATGCCCACCGCAATGCCTATGTAAAGACCTTCTCGCGCCTGGGACTCTCATTCAATATCGTCTCAGCGCAAGCTGGTGCGATGGGTGGCTCCAAATCAGAGGAATTCTTAGCGCCCTGCCCAACAGGTGAAGATACGTACGTACTTTGCGAGAAGTGTGGTTATGCCGCAAATGTAGAAGCAATGGTGACAAAGGTCGAACCATATAAGGGCGAGGTAGCGCCAGCGATGGAGAATTTCTCCTCTCCAAATACTCCGACAATTGAGTCGCTCGTTGATTTAATGAACGAAACCTTCGGTGGTGGCTACACGGCGGAGATGACCTTGAAGAACATCTTGTTGATGGCCGATGACCAACCCATCTCAGTCCTAGTGCCCGGAGATCGCGAAGTTGATCTCAAGCGCCTGGGCGCAAACCTCAAGGGCGTTCAAGATTTGCGCCTCTTTGAAGAGGGAGATTTCGCAAAACGTCCTGGATTGGTCAAGGGCTATGTTGGCCCACAAGATGCCAAGAAACTTGGACTCACTCTCTATGCCGATCCACGTATCGTCGAGGGTTCACATTGGGTGACTGGTGCAAACATTAAAGATACTCACACCCGCTATGTTGTAGCAGGGCGCGACTTTATTGTTGATGAATATATTGAAGCAGCAGAAGTTCGTGCTGGGGATATCTGCCCAGAGTGCAGAACACCTGTCGTCATTGATCGCGCGATTGAAATTGGTCATATCTTCCAACTTGGTCGCAAATATGCCGAGGCGTTAGATCTCACCGTGCTGGATAAGGATGGAAAATCACAAGTTGTAACCATGGGCTCATATGGCATTGGTGTCTCGCGCGCGGTAGCAGCAATTGCCGAACAGAATCACGATGAGATCGGACTTATCTGGCCGCGTGAAATTGCACCGGCGGATATCCATATTGTCGCAACTGGCCGCGATGACCTGCCCTTCGATACTGCAGCAAAGATTGCCGAAGAGTGTGAAGCACTTGGTCTTCGTGTGATGTTTGATGATCGAAGAGATGCCAGCCCGGGCGTAAAGTTTAAAGATGCCGAGTTAATTGGAATTCCATTTATCGTCATCGTTGGCAAAGCCCTTGCAGATGGAAAGATTGAATTTCGTTTCCGCAAGAGCGGAGAGAAGATTGAGATCTCAGCCGAGGGTGCGGCTAAGGAGATTTACGCGAAAGTATTCGCTTAACTTCTCATGTCGATAACGACCTGGCTCTTGCTTGCAACCGCCTCTGGCTTTGCTGGTTTCGTAGATGCTATGGCCGGCGGTGGTGGTCTGATCCAACTTCCCGCGCTGTTGATCGGTATACACGAGAAACCCATCGCGATGATTCTAGGAACGAATAAGGTTCCTTCCGTCTTTGGAACCTCATCTTCAGCGCTGACCTATTTCAAGCGAATAAAGCCAGATCTTCACTTGACGCTCTCGATGGCGGTGCCAGCTTTTATCGGCTCGGTACTCGGGGCGCGGTTAGCGGCGAGCTTTCCGGCACATATCTTTAGGCCGATACTCGTTCTCCTTCTTATTCTCGTTGCCCTCTATACCTGGCGTCGACCACACTTTGGACTGACAGAGAATCTTCGCTTTACTCCCCGCACCCGTCGAGTGGTTGTTGGAGTCTGTGGGCTCCTTCTCGGCTTCTACGATGGCATCTTCGGTCCGGGTACTGGCTCCTTTCTGTTATTTGTTCTTGTGGGTGTCATTGGCTACGAATTCTTGAAAGCCTCTGCGACCGCAAAGCTGGTCAATATTTCTACAAATATTGCCGCAATCATTACCTTCCAACGAACTGGGCATATTTGGTGGCACCTTGGCCTGATCCTTGCCATTGCAAATGTAACAGGAGCAATTTTCGGGGCTCGGTTGGCAATTAAAGGTGGGTCGCCTTTGGTCCGAAAGACCTTTCTCTTCGTCACTTTTTTACTCATCGCAAAAGTGGGTTATGATTGGCTCCATCAGTAAAAAACTTAATACCAATTTAATAGAGGCGGTTGTATGAAGCACCAGGTTGAGTTAATTTCCAATGCCATTCGTCCAGTTATTGAGGCCGAAGGCGGATACCTGGAGGAGGTGACAATTACTCCTGCGGGCCGCAGATCTCTAGTAACGGTAATAGTTGATAGCGATAGACATCTCTCACTCGATGAAGTGACCGGATTCTCCCGGCAAGTCTCTGAAGTTGTTGAAAATTTAAGTGAGCTTGGTGAGAACCCCTTCACGCTAGAAGTATCTTCTCCTGGGATTGATCGTCCGCTTACCCTTCTTCGCCACTTTAAGAAGAATATTGGTCGGCTAGTAAACCTCACCGTCAAGGGAGAGAAGATTCAGGGACGTATCACTGAAGTCAAAGATGAGGTCATTATTCTTGATACTCAAGAAGTTGCTTTCGCAGATATTGAAATTGCGCGCTTAGAGATTGAGTTTAAATAATGATGAATGTAGATATGGATATTTTGCGTGGCGTCGTTGCTGAAAAAGGAATGGCGCTCGAGAAGTTGATCTCTGCCGTGGAAAATGCGGTCGCTGCGGCATATGCAGAACATCCAGAGGCAAAGCCAAGCGGACGTGCCGTACTTAATCGCCAAACCGGAGAGATTGTCATCTGGGTTCCGGTATTGGGAGAAGATGGCGAGCACCTCGAAAGCGTTGTAGATGAACCAGAAGAGTTTGCTCAGAAGGCGGCTTCAATTGCCCGTAAGACAATTAAGCAGGCGATGCGAGATGCCAATGATGCAACAATTGTCGGCGAATTCTCTGGATCAGTCGGCGATGTAATCTCTGGCGTAGTTCAACAGGGTCGGGACGCAACAATTATTTACGTTGACCTCGGCAAGGTAGAGGGAAAGATTCCTCTCACAGAGCAGACCCCGGGTGAGAGTTTTAAGCATGGTGATCGCATCAAGGCATTTGTCGTTGATGTGAAGCAGGGGGAGAAGGGGCCGGAGGTTACGCTCTCGCGTACTCACCCAGCTCTGGTGAAGGTTCTCTTCGCGCTGGAAGCTCCGGAAGTGAAAGATCGCACTGTCGAAATTATTGGCATCGCGCGCGAGCCAGGTCAACGCACCAAAATTTCAGTGAAGAGTAATCGCGCCGGTGTCTCTCCTAAGGGCGCCCTCATCGGACCAATGGGTACGCGTGCGCGTGCTGTCATGGATGAACTCCATGGTGAGAAGATCGATATCGTTGACTTCTCCGAGAACCCCGTTGTCTATATCGCAAACGCACTTGCACCTGCGAAGGTAACAAGCGTTGAGATTGTGGACCTGGAAGCGAAGTCAGCGAAGATTGTGGTCCCTGATTACCAACTCTCACTCGCGATCGGCAAGGATGGCCAGAACGCCCGCCTCGCCCATCGATTGACTGGCTGGCGCATCGATATTCATCCCGATAAGCCATCAGAGCGGATCGAGAAGCCAAAGCCTGCAGTTGAGCCTGAAATCGACCCTGAGGGCGCAGCTAATGAGGGTCAATTTCCACCTGCCGAGTAGGTGAAGGTATCCTTCACCTGTAGTAGTTCAGTCTTAAGAGGGGCAGGCTCGTGATTCCCATTCGGAGTTGCATCGCCTGTCGCAAGCGAGAGCACTGGACAACTCTGCTCCACGTAGTTCTTGTCGATGGCGTTGCGCAAGCAGACCCTGGACATCGACTTCAGGGGCGGGGCGCTTGGATTCATCTCGATTGCTTCGAGGTGGCGAAGAGCAGAAGCGCATTTCAACGCGCTTTTCGAGTGAAGGCAGAAATCGATCTCGAGCCGCTAGCGAAATTTGTTCGGGCAAGCCGAACACTTAATAAGGAGTACTAAATGTTCACCCAGGCAATCTCACAATCATGAGCACCCAGCGCTCATGAGTAAGGCAAATATTTAGGCTCCAACAAATCGTGGAGCTGATGACAGGAAGGTCACTGTGGCAAAGCTCCGCGTTTACGAATTAGCAAAAGATTTAGGCATTGAGAGTAAAGATCTCCTCACCAAACTTCAAGAAGTTGGCGAGTTTGTAAAATCTGCCTCATCTACTATTGAAGTACCCGTTGTCCGAAAGTTGATGGACAAGTTTCCTGAACTCAAGCCTGGAGCTGAGGCTCCTAAACCAGCGAAGAAGGCACCTGCGAAGAAGAGCGCTGCCGCAAAGGCTGCTCCTACTCAAGAGCAGATTGATGCCGCAATAGCCCAACTTGATGAGGGAACCCGCGCTCAACTTGGAATTCAGATTGGCCAATCTTCACCTCATCCAGTTGCGCCCGTAGCGCCAGTTCCGGCTGCACCATCTGCGCCAGTTGCTCCGGCAACTCCTGCGGCACCAGTTGCATCAACCGCTGGTACCGGCGATGCTGCCGTTCCAAATCCAGCGAGCACAATGCCGCGCCCACCACGTATTGGTAATAACCCATTCACATCGGGAAGCGCACCAATCCCACGTCCACCAGCACCACGTCCACCAGCGCAGCGACCATTGCGCCCAGGTGAACGCCCAGCACCAGGTGGTCGCCCACCAATGAATCGTCCAGGTTCAGTTCGTCCAGGTTTTGCCGCTCGCCCAGGTGGCGCGCCTCGTCCAGCAGGAGCACCAGCAGCTGGTGGCCCACGTTATGGCGCAGGTGCAACTACCGGATCTCCATACCGTCCAGGTACTGCAGGAAATCCAGGCGCTGGTAACACCGGCGGAGCACCTTCAACATTCGGTGGCAAGGGCGGAGGTCGCCATCAACGTGGCGGCACAGCCGGCGCATTCGGAAAGCAAGGCGGCAAGGGTAAGAGCGCACGTAAGAGCAAGAAGGCGTTACGTGAAGAGTTCGACAATATGGCGGCACCATCACTTGGTGGAGCAATCGTTCCACGCGGTGATGGCAAGAGCGTAATTCGCTTACGTCGTGGCGCAACCCTTATGGATTTCGCAGAGAAGATTGGCGCAGATCCTGCAGCGCTAGTTTCAGCCCTATTCCACCTCGGTGAAATGGTGACCGCGACCCAATCTGTTGATGAAGATACCTTCATGATTCTCGGTGGAGAACTTGGCTTCGTTATTCAAGTTGTCAGCCCAGAAGATGAAGATCGTGAATTGCTAGAAGAGTTCGATATCAATCTTGATAAGGAACTTGAAGATATCGATGATGAAGATCTCGTCGTCCGTCCACCTATCGTCACCGTTATGGGTCACGTAGATCACGGTAAGACACGTCTGCTCGATGCAATTCGCCAAACGGAAGTTATTAAGAGTGAAGCTGGTGGAATTACTCAGCACATCGGTGCTTACCAAATTCACCATATGCACGATGGTATTGAGCGCGCTATCACCTTCATCGATACGCCAGGTCACGAAGCGTTCACCGCTATGCGTGCCCGTGGTGCGAAGGTCACTGATATCGCGATCTTGGTCGTCGCAGCTGATGATGGCGTCATGCCACAGACTATTGAAGCGTTGAATCACGCCCAAGCCGCAGATGTCCCAATCGTTGTTGCGGTAAACAAGGTTGATAAAGAGGGCGCAAACCCAGATAAGGTCCGTCAACAGCTGACTGAGTACAACTTGGTAGCTGAGGAGTATGGCGGAACCACAATCTTCGTAAACGTCTCAGCTAAATCTGGCGAAGGTATCGATGACCTCATCGATTCAGTTCTCCTTACGGCAGATGCTGCTCTTGATCTACGCGCCGTTGCCGATGATGTGGCCCGCGGTGTTGCGATTGAAGCGAACCTCGATAAGGGTCGCGGCTCGGTTGCAACAGTGCTCGTTCAGCGTGGAACGCTCCACGTTGGAGATGCCATTGTTGCCGGTGGCGCATTCGGTCGCGTTCGTGCGATGTTGGATGAAAATGGAAATAACCTCGAAGAGGCTGGTCCATCACGTCCCGTTCAGGTACTAGGTTTTACAAGTGTCCCTGGCGCTGGCGACTCGTTCATCGTTGCTGAAGATGACCGAACCGCTCGCCAGATTGCAGAGAAGCGCCAACTTGCCATGCGTAATGCGCTCCTAGCTAAGACCCGTAAGAAGGTCTCACTTGAAGACTTCATGGAGCAGTCTAAGGTCAGCACCCTTAACCTCATTATCAAGGGTGACGTATCTGGTTCTGTTGAAGCGCTCGAAGATGCACTTATGCAGCTCGATGTCGGAAGTGAAGTTGATCTTCGCGTTATTCACCGCGGTGTTGGTGCGATTACCAAGAACGACGTCACGCTTGCATCTGCATCTACCGCAGTCATCATCGGCTTCAACGTTAAGCCAGAGCCACAGACTGCAATCTTCGCTGATCAAGAGGGAGTGGAAGTCCGCTTCTACACCGTTATCTATCAAGCAATCGAAGAGATTGAGGCCTCCCTTAAGGGTCTCCTCAAGCCTGAGTATGAGGAGATTATTCTTGGTAGCGCCGAGGTTCGCGATATCTTCAAATCGTCCAAGTTTGGAAATATCGCCGGATGTCTCGTCCAAGAAGGATTTATTCGTCGTAACGCTAAGGCCCGAACGCTCCGTAACGGTGCCGTTGTTGGCGAAGGCCTTGCAATCGAGTCACTCCGTCGATTCAAGGATGATGCGACCGAGGTCAAGGATGGCTTCGAGTGCGGCATCGGACTTGGTTCATATAAGGAGCTCGAAGTCGGCGATATCATCCAAACGTACGAAATGCGCGAGAAGAAGAGAGCATAACCATGGCTTCAAATCGTGCGCTTAAAGTTGCCGATCGCATTAAAGAGGTTGTTGCACAGACGATCGAGGCGCGGGTGAAAGATCCGCGTCTCGGCTTCGTCACAGTTACAGATGTGCGAGTAACGGGCGATCTTCAACAGGCATCAATCTTCTACACCGTCTTCGGTGGCGATGACGAGCGCTCTGCAACGGCGGCAGCTCTTGCCTCCGCACGCGGAATGATTCGTGGCGAAGTTGGACGCGCGCTAGGACTTCGCATCGTGCCCACTATTGATTTCTTCGCAGATGGCCTTCAAGAATCTGCATCAGCGATGAATGAATTAATCTCCAATGTAAAGAAATCTGATGCTGAACTTGCGAAGTTACGTGAAAATGCTAAGCCGGCCGGTGAGGCAAACCCGTACAAAGAGCGAGCTTCCGAGTAGTTCATGATCAACGGTTTTCTCGTCGTTGATAAAGAAGCTGGCATGACTAGCCATGATGTTGTAGCCAAAGCCCGTAGAGCGCTGGGAACTAAGCGGGTAGGTCACGCTGGTACGTTAGATCCGATGGCGACCGGCGTCCTCGTGCTCGGGGTAGGTGCGGCAACGAAGTTACTCCAATACATTGTCGATGGCGCAAAGCGTTATGAGGCAACTATCCGGTTAGGCATCACTACTGTCACCGATGACCGCGAAGGTGAAATTCTCAGTACGGCAAATACATCTGAGGTAACCGATGAGGAGATTGCCAGGGTTCTCGCGACCTTTGTTGGCGATATCCAGCAGCGCCCTTCATCCGTTTCTGCCATTAAGGTCGATGGCAAACGTGCTTACGACCTGGTCCGGAGCGGAGAGAAGGTTGAACTTCCGGCTCGAGAAGTTCATATTGAGCGAATCGAAGTTCTTGAAATACGTCGAGGCGAATTTCTTGAGATAGATATCATCGTGGATTGCGGCGCCGGGACGTATATTCGCGCCATTGCAAGAGATTTAGGTGAGGTCTTGGGCGTCGGAGGACATCTGACTTCGTTACGCAGAACCCTCGTCTCGCCCTTTACAGCAAGTGATGCTGCAAAGCTGGGGGATGAGTTAGATCTCCTCGACACCTTTGAATCAATCGGAAAAGTGATGCCAACCCGAACCCTGAGCCACGATGAGCTCGGAGAACTCTCTTTTGGTAGACCAATTCCTGCAAACGCCACCCAGGGAATATATGCAGCTGCTTCACCCCAGGGAAAATTCGCTGCTCTTCTTGAGAACCGTGAGAGCGCGGGTAAGACCTTGGCTCATCCCACTCTTGTAGCCGTGAAAGAATAAGGCGATGAATTCAGTCGCAATTGGAATCTTTGATGGTGTGCACCAAGGCCATCAGATGATTCTTGCTGAGGCGGCAAAGCACGGTCCGGTTACGGCGCTGACCTTTCATCCACATCCAACGTCAGTCTTCGCACCTGAGCGCACTCCCACATTTCTCGTTTCCCTGGAAGATCGCATTCAACTTCTTGAAGCGAGTGGCGCCGCTGAAGTTGTCGTCATTGAATTTACAAAAGAATTTGCCGGAAAGAGCCCGGAAGAGTTTATTCAACAAGT
>CAINVP010000113.1 GCA_903854185.1 uncultured Actinomycetes bacterium | reverse complement strand
CGGTAGGCCGCGTGCAGAGTGGGATCGGCGATACCTTCAACCCCATGGCGCTTCACGCCGGCAATCTTACTTAGGGGAGGGCAGCCGATTGCGCTCTGGCTTACCTCAACTCTTAGTTGAGAGTTTCATCCTGAGAAAGAGCCGTGTTTAAGTTCAAAGTTGAGCACATTTCAAGGAGACTTCAGCCATTCCTCACCGATAAGTACCCCTTAGTGGCCATCAGCGACGATGGCGACAGCCCCCTCAGAAAGGCTCAGAATGCTGGAATCCCTCTTCAAGATTAAAGAACGTGGATCAACCGTCGCCCAGGAAGTACGCGGCGGCTTTGTCACCTTCTTCACAATGGCTTACATCGTTGCGCTTAACCCACTCATCATCGGCCTCACAAAAGATGGCGATGGAAAATTCCTCGGCGGAGATGGATCACATCCAAATCTTGCGCTCATCGCAGCTATGACCGCCCTCATGGCTGGCCTACTCACAATATTGATGGGCGCAGTGGCTAACTTCCCACTCGCGCTCGCAACCGGCCTCGGCCTCAACACCTTCGTAGCTGTTGGTATAGCCTCGAAAATGACATGGGCGGATGCAATGGGCCTTGTCATCATTGAAGGCGTCATCATCGTGATCTTGGTTCTCACCGGATTCCGTAAGGCGGTCTTCAATGCGGTACCTGCACAGTTAAAGACTGCTATTGCTGTCGGTATCGGACTCTTCATCGCCCTGATCGGCCTCGTTGACTCGGGCTTCGTTCGTCGCACCGGCTCTGGTCCAGTTCCAGTTCAACTTGGCGATAATGGTAACTTGGTTGGCTGGCCAGTCATTGTCTTCGCATTTGGATTAATCCTTATGCTCGGACTCATGGTGAAGCGCGTCAAAGGTGCCCTTCTCATTGGTATCGCTGTTACGACAGTTCTCGCAATCATCGTTGAGAAGGCATTTAAAATTGGCCCTAACTTCAATGGTGCAACCGGAGCTGTAAATCCCAAGGGTTGGGGACTTAACGTGCCAACCATCCCTCACAAGATTGTGGCCACACCTGATTTCAGCCTCTTCGGTCATATCGATCTCACAGGCGCTTTCAACCGTGTCACAGTCGTTTCAGCAATTCTCCTAGTCTTTGCACTACTCCTCTCTGACTTCTTCGACAATGTCGGAACAGTTACCGCAATTGCAACTGAGGGCGGACTTATCGGAGCAAATGGTGAGATTGAGAAGATTGATCGCATCTTGCTCGTTGATGGCATCGCAGCAGTAGCTGGCGGAATGGGAAATATCTCATCAAATACCAGCTACATTGAATCAGCTTCAGGCGTAGGAGAAGGCGCACGTACCGGTCTTGCCTCAGTTGTAACAGGAGCTCTCTTCCTGCTTACAACATTCCTCGCGCCACTTGTCGCTGTAATTCCTTACGAGGCTGCAACGCCAGCACTTGTCATTGTTGGATTCTTAATGATGACCCAGATTAAGAATATTGATTGGCAGGATTATGGAATCGCGATTCCAGCATTCCTCACCATTATCTTGATGCCATTCACATACTCCATCACTGTCGGTATCGGTGTTGGCTTTGTGACACATGTCATCCTCCGCTTGATCCAGGGCCGAGGCAAGGAAGTTCACGGACTTCTCTATCTCGTAGCTGGTCTCTTCACGATCTACTTCCTTCAGTCACCAATCAACATCTGGACTGCAAAGTAAGTTAACGTCACGGGGCGGGCCTGGAGAGGTATCCTTTCCAGGTCCGTCTCTTTTTATCAGCAGAACCTCAACGAGTGAAGGAATAACGTGGCAAAGTTAAGCGCAGCAGAGTTAATTCGCATCAGGGAAGAGATTCGGGATGTAAAGGATTTTCCTAGTCCCGGAATTCTCTTTAAAGATATCACTCCGTTACTTCGCCATGCAGAAGCCTTCTCGCTCGCCGTCAACGCCTTCGCCCATCTTGCCGAGGGCGCCGATCTCATTGCTGGCGTTGAGGCGCGAGGCTTCATCTTCGCCTCGGCAATTGCCGCCAAGCTCGGCAAAGGATTTGTACCAATCCGCAAGAGTGGAAAATTGCCGGCAGCAAGTTTTACCGAGAGTTACTCACTTGAATACGGCGAGAATGTCCTTCAGATTCACCAAGATGCCGTCTCAGCAGGGGAGAAGGTCATGATTATCGATGACGTCCTCGCGACAGGTGGCACACTTGGGGCGGCAGTAAAGTTAGTGGAACGTTGTGGCGGCACGGTCGACTCCATTGCAGTACTCATGGAGATTGAAGGCCTTGGTGGTCACGAGAACTTCGCCAAGCAATTTAGCCATCTCTCGATCACAACGCTGCTCTAGTACATCTTCCGGTAGAAGTTAGCCGGTGATTCGGGCAGAAGCCAACTTTCCCGAGATGAGAACCATTGGCACACCTACACCAGGTTGAGTTCCAGAACCGGCAAAGACCACGTTAGAGAAGCCT
>CAINVP010000112.1 GCA_903854185.1 uncultured Actinomycetes bacterium | reverse complement strand
GAGTGTCATCTTTATTTCTTTCATAAGGACTTCCATTTGGCACAAGAAGCAACCCGACATTGCGCGCAGCGAGTTCTTCAACCGGACCCTCCGACCGCCAAATGTCTTCACAGATGGCAAGTCCAATATCAATCTCATTGAAACGGAAGACGAGGGTCCCTTCACCAGATGTGAAATTTCTAAACTCGTCGAAGACGCCGTAATTTGGCAAGTGGCGCTTTACGTACTTTCCAACAATCTGGCCTTGATGAATCACGGCCACTGCATTCTGCGGATGGCCATCAATGGACTCATCAAGATAACCAACAATGGCAACGACTGGACTGTTCTCACCGATTGCATCAGCAACTTCGGCGATGGCAAGCCGTGAGGCTCGGCGGAAGGAGTGCCGAAGGGCGAGATCCTCAACGGGATAGCCAGTCAGGACCATCTCAGGAAAGATAATTAATTCAGCCCCAGCCTCAGTCGCACTGCGGACGCTATCGAGAATAAGCGCTCTGTTACCAACGAGGTCACCGACCGAGGGATTGACCTGAGCAAGAGCTATCCGGATGGATGCTCTCTCGCTAGCCAAAGACGCCTCATTTCCCACAGAGTGAGCCTATCGCGCTACCCTTCTCCCCTGCATGACAGGGACTCAAAAGTCACGTGAACCACTCGCCACGCGGGTGTGAGGCAAAGCGCCGGGCGTTGAATTGATGAGCTTTGATCGAAACGGGTGAGTAAGAATGACTACTAAGTCGAGCGAACAGAACCGCACAACCATCTCTCACTTGGCTGCATATAAAGCCAAGGGTGAACGTTGGGCAATGCTGACTTGCTATGAAGAGATGATGGCCGGACTCTTTGATGCTGCCGGTGTTCCAGTCCTCTTGGTCGGCGATAGCGCCGGCAATAACTTTCTCGGGGAAGAGAACACCATCCCCGTAACAGTCGATGAACTTATTCCTCTAGCTCGGGCCGTTGTTCGCGGGAGCACTAAGGCGCTCGTGGTTGCTGATATGCCCTTCGGCTCATATGAGCCAGGTGTAGCTGTTGCGCTAGCGACCGGCATTCGCTTTTTGAAAGAGGCAAAAGTTCACGCGGTAAAGCTGGAGGGTGGGGCGAAGGTTGTTCCGCAGATCACCGCACTTATTGCAGCCGGAATTCCCGTGATGGGGCACCTTGGCCTTACTCCGCAATCCGTGCACGCCTTGGGTGGATTTAAAGTTCAGGGTCGCGGGGCAGATGGCGAACGAATTAAGGCAGATGCTCGAGCCCTTCAATCGGCAGGCGTCTTTGCCCTCGTCCTAGAACTCGTGCCGGCAGAACTTGCAGCCGAAATTTCTCAAGAATTATCGATTCCGGTTATTGGGATTGGCGCCGGTGCCGGTTGCGATGCTCAGGTGCTGGTTTACACCGATTTATTGGGGCTCACAGAGAACCCACCAAAATTTGCTCGAACCTACCTCGAGGGAAGAAAAATCATCTCAACTGCGGTCTCCGAATGGCTAACCGATGTCCAGGCAGGGGTTTTCCCTAACGAATCCGAGAGCTTCGAATGAAAATTGCCGTAGATCTCACGCCACTCAAGAAATATCGCGAGCTTCGGCTGCTCTTCACCTCTGGTCTGATTACCCGCTTTGGCAGCATGATCACCTATGTCGCCCTGCCCTTTCAAATCAAGGAGTTGACCAACTCCTACATCGCAGTTGGCGCTATGGGTGCGGTGGAGATAATCCCGCTGATCATCTTCAGCCTCTACGGCGGAGTTCTCGCCGACGCCATCGATCGAAAGCGAATGATTTTGATGACCGAGGCGGTCGCCCTCATAGCCTCCTGCATCCTCCTAGGCAACAGCCTGCTATCTCACCCCCATTTGCTACCGCTCTACTTCGTCGCCGCGGCCTTCTCGGCACTTGATGGACTTCAAACCCCGAGTCTTTCGGCAATCGTTCCGCGCATCGTTGCACACGATGACATGCCGGCGACTTCCGCTCTCATGACTCTTCGCTGGCAGATTGGCGCAGTCGTTGCACCTGCACTTGGTGGGTTGATGATTTCAACTCTTGGGGTGAAGTCTGCCTACTTTTTAGATGTGGTCACATTTTTTGCATCTATCATTTTAATTTCCAAGATGCGTCCTGTTCCAGCGAGTGAAAAGTCAACGCCCGCCTCGCTCTCAAGTCTCGTAGAAGGAGTGAAATACGCTATTAATAGGCGTGATTTGCTTGGCACATATATCGTCGATCTCTCCGCGATGTTCTTTGCAATGCCAAACGCGCTCTACCCGTTTTGGGCAGATCAGATACATGCACGGTGGGCGCTAGGGCTCTTTTACTCCGCTGGAATAGTTGGAGCCATCACGATGACTCTTACAAGCGGATGGATAAAAAATTATCCGTTCCATGGCAGGGCAATCACGATTGCCGCCTTGGGATGGGGAGCTGCAATTTCGCTCGCAGGAGCGATGAAATCTCTCTGGCTAATCCTTCTCTTCCTTGCCGTCGCCGGTGCATCCGACCAGATCAGTGCATTGATGAGAAGTACCGTCTGGAACCAATCCATTCCAGATGAGCTCCGAGGGCGTCTTGGTGGAATTGAACTTCTCTCCTATGCCGTCGGTCCGCT
>CAINVP010000111.1 GCA_903854185.1 uncultured Actinomycetes bacterium | reverse complement strand
CTCAGCCAGAGCGGTGATGGCGGTCAACGTTGGCTCGGATAGATCTCGCTGATCAGGAGCGGAAATCTCAAGCAGGACGCTCATAACGCAGTCACCGCAGCGAACTCGCTTCATCGTGCAGGAATCGCAATCAATCATCATGATATGAAATATAGAGACCACCACCGACACCAAATGGCGCTAGATTCGGTGTATGGGTCTCGAGAAACCACGTACTGGGCTGATTATGGCCAACCTCGTTCTCGGCTCGAACGGGGCATCGACGCTAGGTGGGCGGTCGGCTCCGCTCTCCTCTGGTATAGACCGGGGTAGGTTTCACGCCTTACGGGGCTCCGCCGATTACATCGTGATTGGCGGAAATACTGCTCGCTGTGAGCCATACGAAAAGACTCCTTGCCCACTTATCATCGCAACTCGAACGATGGAGATGGGGCGCGCTCGCGAGAACCCGCTGGCACAGATGGACTCACGCCCCATCGAAACAATTCTCTCCGAACTCCGGGCTGATGGTCAGCGAGCCCTGATTGAAGCTGGCGTATCGCTTCTGCATATTGCCATACAGACAGGTCTGGTAGATGAGTTCTACCTCACGCTGAGTACCGTCGAAGGCGATGGCAATTTCTTCAATCGGAATGTACTTGAAGAGAGCTTCGCCTTAACTTCTGAGGAGATTCTTAGCCATGAACGTTTCCAGCTGTGGACAAAACGTTAGAGCGAGCCGATTGAAATCGCTGCGACACCAGCAAGGGCGAGAGCGACGCCGACATATTGAATTTTATGCAATCTCTCCTTCAAGAATACATACGCCCACATCGCGGTAACTAATGGAAAGAGCGAAGATAACACCATAGAGATTGAGACCAGCCCCCTAGTAACTGCCAATCCAAGAAATACATTCGCTAGAAAATCTGCCGCCCCGATAAAGAACAGAGTGGGAACTTCTTTTAATGAAAATTTTCCAACGCTGTGAAACGAGATAGCTAAGATGATGACAATCGTTGTTGATGTTAATCGCATCGAAGTCATTGTAAGAAGCGCACTCGTTTTTGAACCTTGAGCCATAAAGGTCATCGCTAGCCCAAAGCCAATCGCGGCAATCGATCCAAGAGCGAGTGGGCGAAGTGGGAGTCCGCCTCTCACTTCCGGTCCACTCGCTAAGAAGATTCCCCCGAGTGCTAGTGCCATGCCAAGGATGGAAAGTAGTTTTGGTGACTCGCCACCGATAAATGCGATGACAACCGGGATTAACGCTGAGAGTGATGAGATGGGTGAGACAACTCCCATGCGGCCAGTTGCAAGTCCAGCATAGAAAGCGACCAGGCCAGTAAAGCCACACGTACCAGCGAGCATGCCGGGGAGGAGATATCCATGGAATGAGAGATTTGGAGTTATCCATGTTCGAGTTATCAACAGAAGAAAGCCGCCGGTGAATAGACCAATGATCTGGGTTATTCCAACTACTTCAAGCGCCTTGTGGCGTTTGGAGAGTGAGCCTCCGAGGAAATCAGCTGTTCCCCAGAATAGACTTCCGAGTAAGGACAGCGCTGCGCTCATTCCGAGATTTTACCCATACCTGGCCTAGTCGCGCCTTCAAGCCATTCGCACTGAATCGAATTAAAGTTAGGCAATGTCCCCTTCCTATTCGCTAAAGAGTCACGAGCCTCTCTTTGCCGAACTTAGAAAAATCTCATCTCGCGCAGAGATCACCATTGAAGAAGTTCCAGCCCCACAGAAACTAGCTCCCATTGCCATTGCGTTCTCTGCTGATGTATTAGATGGCCCCTCGGAAGATGAAGAGACGGAAGCGGCCGCCACAGGACGATTTGTTCTGCTTCACGATCCACAAGGCCAGGAGGGATGGTCCGGTGATTATCGTTGCGTCACCTATGTTCGAGCAACGATAGATACTGAGATGGCCAGTGACCCGCTTCTCTGCGATATCGGCTGGAGTTGGCTGACTGATGCGCTGAAGGAGAATGGCTGTTCTTATGGCAGCGAGAGCGGCACCGTTACTCGGGTAGCGAGTTCTACCTATGGAATGCTGGAAGGCCGTGAAGGTGAATCTGAGATTGAGATTCGTGCCTCATGGACACCCCTCAACGAAGAATCACTCGCCGGCCACCTTCGAGCCTGGATGAAAGTTTTAGAAATTGCCGCAGGACTTGAGCCGGTTCCACCTGGCGTATCTCAAATGATCCGCCGATAGGTAATGGAGAATATTGACACTGTGACTGAAGTTGAAAGCTCAACACCCGAAGTAGAAGATATTCCCCTTCTCTCAACTCCGCGTAATGATGGAAGAGGTCTTCCGCCCCTCATTGAAACCGCTGCGGCTTTTACAGAGATGCTCACTGCGCTGGCAGGTGGCGAAGGCGCAATCGCAATTGATGCCGAGCGAGCCTCTGGTTACAAATACAGTCAGCGCGCATATCTCATTCAGATTTACCGACGTGGCGGAGGATTACACCTCATCGATCCCATCGCAGTAGCCGAAGCAGAACTCTGGAGTGAGTTAAGTAAGAAATTTTCTGACTGTGAGTGGATTATTCACGCCAGCACTCAAGACCTCCCATGCCTACGCGAGCTTAGCTTCACAGCGAATACGCTCTTCGATACCGAGCTAGGCGCACGCATAGCCGGTTGTGAACGAGTAGGCCTTGGACCACTTGCAGAGTCGCTCTTGGGAATTCGCCTTGCAAAAGAGCACTCGGCGGTGGACTGGTCTTCACGACCACTTCCAGAACCATGGTTGAACTATGCAGCTCTCGATGTTGACGTGCTCGTCGATCTCCGAGATGAGGTCGCTTTGCTTCTTGAGAAGAGCGGAAAGTTAGCTTGGGCAGAGGAAGAGTTCACTGCCATTCTCAACGCATCCAAGCCAGAGCCACGCATCGATCCATGGCGACGCACTTCGGGAATTCACAAGATTAAAGATCGCAGAACGCTCGCCATTATCAAGGCTATGTGGCATGCGCGAGATGATTATGGTCGCGCCATAGACCGGGCTCCTGGTCGAATCTTTAATGATGAGACATTGGTGGAGATAGGTCTACGTCGGCCGGCAACAATCGATGCCTTCAAGAAATTAGTAACGAGACGACGCCCAGATGCGAAATATCCCATCGCTGAATGGTTCGCGCTCTTCCGTGAGGTCATGGAGTTCTCAGATGAGGCGCTTCCGCCGGTACGACTCCCCTCAACCGCTCTCCCGCCCACCAAGATGTGGGCAGACCGCAACCCACTGGGCTACGCGCGTTTTACTCATGCCCGCAGAGAGCTGCTCGCGCTCAGCCTTGAGATTAAGGTCCCGGTTGAAAATCTCATCTCGCCGGAGTTTGTTCGAAACCTTCTCTGGACCTCACCACCAAGTGATTCCGCTCTCTGGCCGGAGTACGTGCGAGAGCAGCTGCGCGCCCAGGGAGCCCGCTCGTGGCAAATTGGCTTGGTAGCCGGTCCACTTGAGTCGATTTTAGGCGAAACCCTTCCCTACGCAGCACCAGAGCCAGAGAACGCGGTCGAGACAGAAGAGTGAGGAGAATTACGCAACAGATAAGTTGCGTAATTCAATTACCGAGTCATAGGCTTGCCCCATGTTGAGTACATTCCTGATCGCCCTGAGAGAAGGCATGGAAGCTGCCCTAATTATCAGCATCCTTTTGGCCTATCTGAAGCGTTCGGAACTCTCCGGCAGCCGTTTCATCTGGATAGGTGTGGCGGGTGCGCTCGCCCTCAGCTTTGGACTTGGCGCCTTCCTCTCCTTTACTTCAACACAACTTTCAGCACGTGGCGAAGAGATCTTCGCCGGGACAACCTCTGTCGCAGCGGTGACCTTCGTCGTCGCCATGGTCTTCTGGATGAAGCGAAGTGCGCGATTCATCAGCAAGGAGCTGCAAGCTAAAGTTCAGGCAGCACTTCCACTTGGCACTATCGGCTTAATCTCCGTCGCCTTCTTCGCAGTCGTCCGCGAGGGTCTTGAGACCGCGCTCTTTATCTACTCCAACTTCAAGACTGTCTCCTCAGATACAGCGCCATCTATCGGACTCACTCTGGGTTTAGCGGCCGCAGTAGCGCTGGGCGTTCTTACCTACCGCAAAAGCGTCAAAATCAACCTTGGCACCTTCTTCCGCTATACCGGAATCGCCCTCCTTGTCGTAGCCGCGGGAGTTCTCTCACACGCAATCAGTGAGTTCCAAGCTTTTGGCGCCCTTCCTGGCGCACATGCTTACGCCTGGAACTTCGGTCATAGCACCTCCCTCGTCGCAACGATTCTCGATGGAACTATCGGTATCTCCTCGTCGTTGACGTGGCTTCAACTTCTCATCTGGGCAGCCTTCCTAGGAACAACCCTTCGAATCTATCTCCGCAAGCCAGTCGCCGCGTAGTCGGTTATTCTCTTTTTCGTTACTCACGAGTAACCTTTCAGTATGTCCAACTCTCCCGTAGTCCTCTGCGATGCAGTCCGCTCACCTTTCGGCAAGGCTGGAAGCCTCTACACCGGCGTACGCGCCGACGACATTATGGTGCGAACCCTGCGCGGTCTCTTTGAAAGAAATCCCGAACTCGACCTCACGCAGATCGATGATGTCGCGATTGCGGCTGCGACCCAGGTAGGCGACCAAGGAATGAATATTGGAAGATCAGCTTCACTCTTAGCGGGCGTGCCCGCGAGCGTTCCTGGATATTCCGTAGATCGTTGGTGCGCGGGTGCGTTGACTGCAACAACAACTCTTGCCGGTGCCATTGCAATGGGTGCATATGATGTAGCGATCGCCGGTGGAGTTGAACACATGGGTAATCATCCGATGGGCGATTTAATGGATCCCAACCCACGATACTTAGCAGAGAAACTGGTTGATCCCGATGCGCTCGCTATGGGATCAACAGCAGAACGCCTTCACGATAAATTTCCACACTTAACTAAAGAGCGAGCAGATATTTATGCTCTCAACTCACAACGTAAAACCGCAGAGGCCTACGCCGCAGGTGAGATTCAACGCGACCTTATTCCGGTAGCGATTCGAAATCCCGAGTTAGGTTGGTCTATCGCCACCGTAGATGAACCGCCGCGACCTGGAACGACGCTAGAGGCACTCGCAGCGTTAAAGACACCGTTCCGGGCAGGTGGTCGAGTTACCGCAGGAAACGCCGCCGGCCTCAACGATGGTGCAACTGCAGCGATACTCGCTAGCGAAGAGCGAGCTCGTGCACTTGGTCTGCCGGTGAAGGCGAGGATGGTTTCATTTGCATTTGCTGGTGTTGCCCCTGAAATCATGGGCTACGGACCAGTGCCTGCCACGACTAAAGCGCTTGAGAAGGCTCGCCTCAATATCGGTGACATCGGCCTCTTTGAAATTAATGAAGCCTTCGCCATTCAAGTGCTGAGTTTCCTTGACCACTTTGGAATTGCCGATGACGATTCTCGAGTTAATATCCATGGTGGCGCTATTGCAGTGGGCCATCCACTTGCCTCTTCCGGCATCCGGCTCATGCTGAATCTAGCTCGAGGCTTTGAACTACAACCTCATGTGCAATACGGATTAACAACAATGTGTATCGGTCTTGGAATGGGCGGAACCATCATCTGGGAGAACCCTCACTATCTTGGAAAGAGAGGCTAGCCATGGCCACGCCAATTACCCTTCCTGAAGGTGCACCAGAGGAAGTTGTCACCCACGCCCTACTTCGTGACGTAGATCTGACTCCCTTTGGCGTAGCCGGAACGCTCTCGCTCATTACCCTTGACAATGGGTTAGACCATAACCGTCCTAATACGCTCGGACCCACCTCTCTGATGGAGCTAGATGCTGCGATAACTGCTGCTGAAGGCGACTCCTCTGTTGCAATTGCTATCACCGGTAAACCCTTTATCTTCGCTGCTGGCGCAGATCTCTCTGGACTCGCCTATCTTGCGACGAAGGATCAGGCACTTGCTATTGGAAAACTTGGACATGATGTCTTTCGTCGATTTGGCGAGAGCACGAAGCCAACCTTTGCATTCATCAATGGGTTAGCTCTCGGTGGCGGTCTTGAAGTTGGTCTTCACTGCAACTATCGCACCCTTTCTGCAACTGCGATGGTGGGCCTTCCTGAAGTATTTCTTGGCCTTCTCCCTGGTTGGGGTGGAGCGACAATCCTGCCCAAGTTAATTGGCCCAGAACGAGCCGTTCAAGTGATTATCGAGAATGCCCTCAACAACAACACAATGTTGAAGGCTAAGGATGCAGTTGCTCTCGGCGTCGTTGATGCCGCATTTGCCCCAGTCGACTTTCTAGAAAAGTCAGTTCAATTTGCTGCCAATATCCTCAACGGCGAGAAGATCATCCGTACCGACTACTCACAGGATGATGCGCAATGGAGCGCTGCTCAGGCTAAAGCCGAGGCTGCCATAGCAAAGAAATATCGTGGCGCAGATATCGCCAGCCCACAAGCGGCGCTGCACTTACTGATGCAGGCACGTACTAATACCCTGTCACAAGGGTTTGATGCTGAAGATGAGGCGCTCGCAACTCTCACAATGAGTGATTCTCTCCGTGCATCTCTCTACGCATTTAATCTGATTCAAAAGAAGCGCAAGAAGGTAGAGGGCGCACCTAAGGCGAATCTCGCTCGCAAGGTCAGCCGCGTCGGTGTCGTGGGGGCAGGCCTGATGGCTTCTCAGCTCGCCTTACTTATCCTTCGAAACCTTAAAGTCCCGGTCGTTATTTCAGACCTCGATCAGGAGCGCGTAGATAAGGGTCTGGCATACATTCACGCTGAACTCACCACATTAGTTGAGAAGAAGCGGATGAGCGCTGAAGCCGCTGCCGCTCTTGGGCGACTTGTAACGGGCAGTGTCTCGAAAGAGATTTATGTTGGTTGCGACTTTATCATCGAAGCAGTCTTTGAAGAGATAGAAATTAAGAGAGCTCTCTTCAAGGAGTTAGAAAGTATCGTCTCCCCCGAATGCATTCTCGCAACAAATACCTCTTCGCTCTCAGTTGAGAAGATGGCAGATGGCCTGAAGAATCCAGAGCGAGTGATTGGTTTCCATTTCTTCAATCCGGTCGCGGTCATGCCACTTCTTGAGATTGCTCGTACTCCTGCAACCGATGATGCAACTACGGCCACAGCGGTCGCAATCGGCAAAGATTTAAAGAAGACGATGGTTATCGTGAAGGACTCCCCCGCTTTTGTCGTTAACCGACTTCTCACTCGTTTTATGGGTGAGATCACTGATGCCATTGATGAGGGAACTCCGCCAGCAGTCGCTGATTCAGCGATGAAATCACTAGGGCTGCCCATGACATCGCTAGAACTTCTTGGCTTAGTGGGACCTGGTGTGGCTCTTCATGTGGCAGAGACTCTTCATGACAATCTGGGTGATCGATATCGAATTTCGCCAACAATGCAGAACTTTGTTAAGAGTGGAGTACGGGCCTTCTATCTCAAGGATGGTTCGGTAAATCCAGATGCAACAGCGCAACTCATTCAAGGATCAACTCCCTCGACGAGTGAAGAAGTTCGAGTGCGTGCGCTAACGGCGTTGGCGTGGGAGGCAAAAGCCATGCTCGACGAGGGTGTGGTCGCAACACCTTCAGAGATCGATCTGTGCATGCTTCTAGGTTGTGGCTGGCCCATGCACCTTGGAGGAATCTTGCCTTACTTGGATCGAGAGGGAATCAGCGATTCTGTGAATGGCGTTCGCTTTCATCAACCGGGAGTGGCTTCACTTCCTGCGTAGAGTTCCAGCTAACAAGCTCCCGAGTAATGTTCTGAGCCGTGACGCCTAAATCGCTCAGGATTTCAGTGCGCTTGGAATGTTCAATGAATTCCAGCGGAACTCCAATGGAGTGGATTGGCATCTCAACGCCATGTTCTCTAAAGAGTTCAGAGACCGTACTCGCAATTCCTGCATGGCGAATGCCATCCTCTAGTACGACGACATTCCGATAGCGCTGGGCCATACGCACTAACTCTTGCGGCAACGGCTTCACCCACCGTGGATCAATGACAGTGACTCCTACGCCCTCGCGATAAGCCTGTGCGGCTGCCTCAACAGCTACGTGAGCTAATGCACCAACGCTGATTAAGAGCGTGTCGGCTGATTCGCCTCGATAGAGAATATCAATGCCATCGCGGCGCTCGAACGCTGGAATATCGGCAAGTACCGCGCCTTTGGGAAAGCGCACAACTGTTGGCGCATCGCTGACAGCGACCGCCTCCTTCAGAAGTTCAGTTAATCGACTGCCATCACGAGGCGCAGCTAGCCGTAACGTTGGAACTATTCCAGTGAGCGCCATATCCCAAATACCGTGGTGTGACGGTCCATCATCTCCCGTAACTCCGGCCCGATCGAGCACGAAAGTCACTCCTGCTTTATGCAGTGCTACGTCGAGAAGTAATTGATCGAAGGCGCGATTTAAGAAGGTGGAATAGACCGCTACCACCGGATGTAGTCCGGTGTAAGCCATTCCAGCCGCCGAGGTAACTGCATGTTGCTCCGCAATGCCTACATCGAAGGTGCGATCTGGGAAGGCGTCCTTAAATTTATCAAGACCGGTAGGACCAAGCATCGCAGCGGTAATTGCCACAACGTCCTTGCGCTCATGCCCGATATCAACGAGCGTCTTGGAGAATACTGATGTCCAACTCGGTGCGGATTTCGCCAGCGGTTGCCCTGTTGCTGGATCCACAATTCCAACTGCGTGAAACTTTTCAGCCTCATCTTCAACTGCGGGTGCATGTCCGCGACCCTTTTCAGTAATGACGTGGACGAGAACCGGCTCACTAAAATCTCGAGCGTGGCGGAGCGCACTCTCTAACGCTTGAATGTTATGCCCATCGACCGGACCAAAATATTTGAGCCCAAGATCTTCAAACATTCCTTGTGGTGCGACGATATCTTTGATGCCCTTCTTTACTCCATGAAGAGTTTCATAAATTGAGTGGCCGACTACAGGTGTCTTTTCCAAGACTCCCTTACCCCAATCAAGGAATTTTTCATACCCATCAGTTGTGCGAAGCGTCGATAGATATGTTGCAACCCCGCCAATCGTCGGTGAATAACTTCGCTCATTATCGTTAACGATGATTACTAGTGGAAGCTCATCGGCTCCAGCGATATTGTTCAGCGCCTCCCAAGCCATTCCCCCGGTCAACGCGCCATCTCCAACGAGGGCCACAACTTTACGGTCGCTCTCGCCCCTCAATTTAAAGCCCTTTGCAATTCCATCCGCCCATGAGAGCGCGCCGCTCGCATGTGAATTTTCGATTACATCATGGACAGACTCTGTTCGACTTGGGTATCCAGCTAGACCACCACGCTGGCGAAGATTGTCAAAACCACCGGCACGTCCAGTAAGAATCTTATGCACATAACTCTGATGCCCAGTGTCGTACAACAAGATATCTTGCGGTGAATTGAAGACTCTATGCATTGCGATAGTTAATTCAACAACCCCAAGATTTGGCCCAAGATGGCCACCAGTTTTCGAGACCTTCTCAATGAGGAAGGTGCGAATCTCTGTCGCCAATTGATCCAGCTCCGGGTAGGAGAGTTTCCTCAACTCCGAGGGATCAGTTATCTTCTCAAGCACGGTGTAATTGTAGGGTTGAGTCGACGTTATCGGGCAATAAGGCTTCGAAGTACGTACTGCATGATGCCGCCGTGGCGATAATAATCAGCTTCACCAGGCGTATCTATGCGGAGAAGGGCTTCGAACTCCTTCTCCCCAGCCTTAACTTTAAGCACCTTTGGCGTAGACCCAGAGTTCAGTGCTGTAATACCCACAATGTCAAAGTTCTCTTCGCCAGTAAGGCCAAGGCTCTGAGCGCTCTCGCCCTCCTTGAACTGGAGAGGAAGAACTCCCATGCCAATTAAGTTTGAGCGATGGATTCGTTCAAAGGATTGCGCGATGACGGCTCGGACCCCGAGGAGCGCAGTCCCCTTTGCCGCCCAATCTCGAGAAGAGCCAGATCCATACTCCTTGCCCGCAAGAATGACGAGTGGGATACCAGCTGCTTGATATGCAACTGATGCGTCATAAATGGATGACTGCTCGCCGCTGTTGAGGAAGTTACGGGTATAGCCACCAGAAACATCAGTGAGCAAGAGATTACGGAGACGGATATTGGCAAAGGTTCCACGAATCATTACTTCATGGTTTCCGCGTCGGGATCCATAAGAGTTGAAATCCGCGCGATCGATTCCGTGTTCGGCGAGGTAGGTTCCAGCCGGTGAATCGGCCTTGATATTTCCGGCTGGCGAGATGTGATCGGTTGTAATGCTGTCACCAAGAAGTGCCAGAACACGCGCGCCGTGAATATCTACAACCGGCTTCGGGGACGCTGGCATGCCCTCGAAGTAAGGAGGCTTACGCACATAGGTTGACTTTGGATCCCATTCAAAGGTCTTCCCAGTCGGAGTAGCAAGAGATTGCCATCTCTGATCTCCATCAAAGACGGTTGAGTAATCCTTCTTAAACATGTCGGCGGAGATGACGCTGTCGATAACGCTTTGAATCTCTTGTGGCGTTGGCCAGATATCCCTGAGATAGACATGCGCACCTGTGGAATCAACGCCCACTGGATCCTTCTCAAAATCGTGGTTCATGGATCCCGCAAGAGCGTAAGCAACGACGAGTGGTGGGGAGGCTAGATAGTTCATCTTCACATCGGGGCTGATGCGGCCTTCAAAGTTGCGATTTCCAGAGAGCACCGCAGTCACTGCCAGATCGTTCTCGTTAATTGCTCTGCTAATTTCCACTGGAAGCGGTCCGGAATTTCCAATACAGGTGACACAGCCATAACCGACCAAGTTGAATCCGAGTTTGTCGAGGTATGGCGTCAGCCCTGATTTATCGAAGTAATTTGTCACGACCTTTGAACCAGGGGCAAGACTCGTCTTCACCCACGGCTTTGAGGTGAGTCCCTTCTCAACCGCCTTCTTGGCAAGGAGCGCCGCACCAATCATTACTGACGGATTCGAGGTATTTGTACAGGAAGTGATTGAGGCAATAACTACATCACCATTCTTGATCTCAGAGGCCGTGCCAGAGATGGAAGAGGTGAATGGAACGGGAGCGAGTGAACTCTTCTCGGTTAGGTATGAAGGAATCGTCTTCTCATATGAACTCTTAGCATCGCTCAGTGAGATTCGATCCTGGGGACGCTTTGGTCCAGAGATTGATGGTACAACTTGTGAAAGATCCAACTCGATATGCTCTGAGTAGCGAGGTGAATGAGCGGGGTCATGCCAGAGACCATTCGCGCGCGAGTACTTCTCTACTAATTCAAGTTGCTCGGTAGTACGTCCCGTGAGGGCGAGGTAACGAATCGTCTCCTCGTCAATAGGGAAGATTGCGCAGGTAGAGCCATACTCCGGAGCCATATTTCCGATTGCTGTTCGATTAGCCATCGGTAGCGATGTTACGCCGGGGCCGTAGAACTCTACGAACTTTCCAACCACACCATGTTTGCGAAGCATCTCAGTAATTGTAAGAACGAGATCGGTAGCGGTTGTGCCCGCCTGAAGATCGCCATGCAATTTAAACCCAACGACGCGAGGAATAAGCATTGAGACCGGCTGACCAAGGAGGGCAGCTTCGGCTTCGATTCCGCCTACTCCCCAACCGAGGACGCCAAGGCCATTAACCATGGTGGTGTGCGAGTCAGTTCCGACGACAGTATCTGGGTAGGCTCGCTCTTCGCCATCAACGTTACGCACCATAATGACTCGTGCCAAGTATTCAATATTTACTTGATGCACGATTCCTGTTCCTGGTGGAACTACTTTGAATTCGTCAAATGCGCCCTGTCCCCAACGGAGGAAGCGATAACGCTCCTGGTTGCGCTGATATTCAACATCAGTGTTCTGCTCAAAGGAGGTATTCGTGCCGAAGAAATCTGCGATAACTGAGTGGTCGATGACGAGTTCTGCCGGAGCAAGCGGATTAACCTTCGCCGGGTCTCCTCCTAATTCAAGAATCGCCTCACGCATCGTTGCTAAGTCCACTACGCAGGGGACGCCTGTGAAATCTTGCATAATGACGCGAGCAGGGGTGAATTGAATTTCAGTATCAGGCTCAGATTGTGGCTCCCACGAGGCGAGCGCCGTGATGTGCTCTGCTGTGATGTTCGCGCCATCCTCAGTTCTCAGAAGATTCTCGAGGAGAATCTTCAGGCTGTATGGCAGATCTGACGCACCCGCAATCTTCGTAATATCGAAAATTTGGAGCGATTTACCGCTTACTTCGAGGGACTTCTTGGCGCCAAAAGAGTTCTTGCTCATGCGCCAATTCTAGTCTTTCGGGAGGCTGAACCGCGCAATCGTTTCGACGTGGGCGGTCATTGGGAAGAGGTCGAATCCGACCACATCCTCGAGTACGTAGCCGCCATCTGTGAGGTATTTCGCATCTCTGGCCAGGGAGGCCGGGTCACAACTCACATAAACGATGCGCGCTGGGCGGTGCTCCATCTTGAGGATGGTCTCGATGACCAACTCCCCCGCGCCAGTGCGTGGTGGATCGAGCAGGATGGCATCGATCTTCTTTAGCTTTGCAATGTGTGATTCGACGGTGCCAGAGTGAATCTGTACCTGTGAGACCTTTGCAAAAATATGGCCAGCATCGGAGATTGCCCGGCGATCTGATTCAACAAGGTGAACTTTTCCAGTTGGTCCCACTGCATCTGCTAACGCGATGGAGAAGAGACCCACACCACCGTACAAATCGCAGACCGTCGCACCCTTTTTAAGTTCCAGCGCCGCGAGCGCCCGCGTTGTCAACGTTTCAGGAGCGCTTCGATGCGCCTGCCAGAACGATTGCGGTGAGACGGTAAGAGTGTGGTTCAGAACTGTTTCGTGCAATTGCGTTGGACCAGAGATTGAGCGGCCACCACGAGAAATATTAACTTCACCAGCATTAGAGACCGCCGCTTCGATGCGAGCATCTCCCTGCCATGTTCGCGTTGCAAGCGCGGGAATCCCCATCTCTTCAACGGCGAGGAGGCAGTCAGAGATCTCAATGACTTCTTTGCTTCTGCTCTTGTAGAAGCCAATGTGCCCGTTAACCCCAATGGCAAAATCCATCCGAGTCCGCCAATCAAGCCCAGTTGATGGCAATACTCCCTCGACCTCTACCGTGATACCAAGGGCAGTCAGATCCAATTTTCCGACGCGTTGGAACTGCTCTGTAATGACGGCGGCTTTCAAAGTGCGCTGATGGTTAATATCAATATGCTGGAAATCGCACCCACCGCAGCCATCGGGGCGCGCGTACGAGCAAGGTGCGGTCACCCGAAACGGTGAGGCCTCAAGAACTTTGATGACATCAGCACGAACCAATTTAGATGAGGTCGCCGTGACAATAACTTCTACCTTCTCGCCAGGAATTGCATGGCGCACAAAGATCACTTGGCCATCCTTGCGAGCGATGAAGTGGCCACCATGAGCAATCGACTCAATCTCCAGAGCGAAGGTATCGCCAACCTGTAGGCGGTTACGAGGCTCAGTCTCTGTTGCCTCGACGGAGATTGGCTCTTCAAATGTGGACATGGGCTAACCCTACGCGCTTCGCACCGTGACCAATGACTCCTTTGCGTGTAGGTTATGCCACGTGCACGTAGTAATTATGGGATGCGGAAGAGTCGGGTCTGGGCTTGCTATTGAACTTGAAGCAGCCGGCCACACTGTTGCAGTTATTGATCAGAACCGTGAATCCTTCCGGCGCTTAGGGCCAGATTTCCATGGCCAGACCGTTGCTGGCGTGGGATTTGATAGTGACACTCTCCTTGAGGCTGGCATCGAGAAAGCCGGCGCATTTGCGGCGGTCTCCAATGGTGATAACTCCAATATCCTCGCTGCCCGCGTGGCTCGTGAAACCTATGGCGTTCAAAACGTTGTTGCCCGTATTTATGACTCCGGCCGCGCTGAGATTTACCAACGCCTTGGAATTCCTACTGTTGCAACTGTCCTGTGGACAACGGACCAGATTCTGCGTCGCATTGTGCCTGAGGCCTCACGCTCTGAGTGGCGCGATGCAAGTGGCACCGTCCAACTCTGTGAAGTGCAACTCCACGACGAGTGGTTTGGAAATCCTGCCCATCTCATTGATACCTCTACCCCAGCTCGCGTCGCCTTTATCACCCGACTAGGCGAGGGCATGATTCCTAATCTGCACACCGTGTTGCAGGAAGGTGATCTTGTCCATGTCATGGTCACCGAGAAGGAGCTAGAGATTACGAATAACATTTTGAGCCAATCACCGGAGGCGAACTCATGAGAATTGCTATTGCCGGTGCTGGAAATGTCGGTCGAGCGATCGCCCGAGAGTTACTTGAAAACGGCCATTACGTCCTCCTTCTTGATCGGGATCCGAAGGCGATCAAGATGGAATCTGTACCCAACGCAGAATGGCTGATAGCTGATGCCTGCGAAATCTCTTCACTTGATAAGGCGAAGCTCGATGCCTGTCAGGTACTCGTCGCTGCAACCGGCGATGACAAAGTAAATCTTGTCTGCTCTCTTCTTGCGAAGACAGAGTATGGCGTGCCGCGCGTAGTAGCCCGAGTGAATCACCCAAAGAATGAGTGGCTCTTTGACTCCTCTTGGGGGGTAGACGTTGCCGTATCCACCCCAAGAATTATCAGCGCTCTCGTTGAGGAAGCTGTTGGTGTCGGCGATGTCGTACGCCTCTTCTCACTCCGCAGCGGTGAGGCTAACCTTGTTGAGATAACACTTCCTGATGCAGCCTATGCCTGCTTCCGTACCATTGAAGAGATTGATTTTCCTGAAGACTCATCCCTTGCCGCCATCGTGCGAGATGGCCATGTGCTCGCACCAGCGCCACATACCGTTCTTGCTGCAGGCGATGAACTCCTCTTCGTCGCGACTCCGCAAGCTGAGGTCCGCATTAAAGAGTGCTTACTCGGAGCTTCCTAACGGTTTGACGGCCGGAACGCGGCGAAGTGATTGCCACGTCAGCCAGATCACAACCAGGTAGAGCGGATAGCCAAGGAAGATATTGGCTGTGCCTAACAGGTTTACCTGCTTTGCAAGATAGAGCGGCAATTGAATCGCGATTCGAATCGCAAACATCCCGGCCCAGAGCCAACCCACCTTCTTGTAAACAGCGAGCCGAGGTGCGTTCTTTCGCCACTCCATGTTCTCGCCAAGAATTGGGCCAAGAGTGAGGCCGATAATCGGAAAGTTGGCAAGATTTCCCACTACATAGAGAGCGAGAAAGATTGCGTTCTTAATAATGGATGGCAGGTAGAAGCCAGAAGCGCTATGTGAATACATCGCAAACGCGGCGCAGATTGCAACTCCAAATATTCCCGAGAGCGCATGTTGGATGGTATCTCGCTCTACTAACCGAATAACGGCGAAGATGAGTGAGAGAAGAATTGCAGCACCGGCTGCGACCTTTACAGAGTGAGCAACGTTAAAAGCTATTAAGAAGACAATCGAAGGCAGGCCGCTATCGAGCAATCCGCGAGTACCACCGAGGGCGCTCCAAATCTTTGCGCGATCCTCTTCGTGGCCTTCATAAGCAGTACTCATTGATTGACCCCCGTTGATCCAAAGCCGCCAGCTCCACGATCGGTGCCCGGGAGGAATTCAACTTCAATCAACTTTGGAGTCTCAACCTTCTGAATAACGAGCTGGGCAATCCGATCTCCGCGGTGTATCTGGAATGGTTCGAGAAGATCATGATTAATAATGATCACAGCGATCTCACCACGATACGCGGCATCAACCGTTCCAGGCGTATTAACTAACGAGATGCCATGCTTTATTGCAAGTCCAGAACGGGGGTGAACAAATGCTGCGTAGCCTCCTGGGAGCGCCACTGCTAAGCCCGTCGGCACAAGCGCTCGCTCTCCGGGTTGTACGGTGAGGTCAATCCGCGAATAAATATCCATCCCGGCATCACCGGGTTTTGCGTATCGAGGCATGGGCAGGCCTTTATCAAGCCGGTGAATGAGCATCTCCACCATCTGTATCAAGGATTAATTTCGAAATCGGGATCGACGAATGCCAAAAGCTCTGGGTGCGCAGTGACATGGTCGAGGTAGGCCTTCGGCGCATTCTCCATAAAGTGCTTCATCGGAACGATGACAAAGAGCGCCGATGCTCGCACGGCGACCGGGCCATCGAGTGAACCCAGGTGGCCTTCAGCAGAGGTGTACACCTTGCGATTTACCTGACCTGTTATCTCCGCCCGAATGTGCAGTTGAGTCCCAATCGGAACAGGGAGTAAGAAATCTGTCTCTAACCGCGCTGTCACCGCTGGAGAGCGGATCAGCCACATCAATTTTCCAAGTGCCTCGTCAAAGGCGAGCGAGAGCAGTCCACCGTGGGCAAGCCCTGGTGCGCCTTGATGATTCTCTGTCACGGTAAAGACGGCGGTGAGATCTTGTGCCGCACCCACATGGGCGACGAGATGAAGTCCGGTTGGATGGAGTTCGCCACAACCAAAGCAATGGCCGAAGTGTGATGGGATCTTGCTGCCACTCTCTGGCGCTTTCGGATGGCGAGGTGGGACGATGGCGCCCTCCGGAGGAGTGGTGCTGGGAATTCTGCTCACGAAGAAACCTTATCTCAGGTAGCGTTACAACATGGCTCAATCACAAGCAGCAGATAAAAAAAGAATATCTCGTGATCGATGGAGTATTGGTCTCTGGGCCTTCTGCCTCTTTATGGCAGCTTCCCTTGCGCTCGCAATCGAGGCAGCGCTCTCTTCCAACTTGGCCCTCGCCGCAATGATTGCACAGACCTTTGGGCTATTGCTTCTCTCACAGAGTACGCCGCTCGAAATCGCTGTAAGCCAGGATTATCTGTATGTAGGCAAGGCGAGCATCGAGCGAAAATTTATTACTCATGTAGAAGTCTTAGATGCGGAGGCGATGCGGATTACCCGCGGACCGAAGGCGGACGTCTCCGCCTATCTCGCGTTGAGATTTTGGGTACCGACCGGAGCAAAGATCACAATTAGCGATAGCAATGACCCTACGCCTTATTGGTTGATCAGCACAAAGAGTGCGGTGAAGTTAAAGGCAGAGTTGGCGAAGTAATTAGGAGCAATCGACGCAGACTGCTTTTGCGCCCTCACCCTTTGCCAGCTGCGAACTGTGGTGAACGAGGAAACAGCGTGAGCAGGTAAATTCATCCACCTGCTTAGGAACAACGCGAACGGTCAACTCTTCTTGCGAGAGGTCAGCGCCAGGTAGTTCTAGGCTCTCTGCAGCCTCTTCCTCATCGACATCAATCTGTCCAGATTGGGCATCAGCTCTACGAGCTTTAAGTTCTTCTAGCGACTCTTCGTGAAGTTCTTCATCCGTTTTTCGCGGTGTATCGTAATCAGTAGCCATGAACGCCTCCCCTTTCCAGTTCTGTCACGTCCAGTGGGACGTTTTGTATCACGGGGCGAAGTTTCTCCTACAAACCCTCAATACTCCTACTGAACGCTAGGCGTGTCGGAGTTATTCCCGTCTCCAGCAAGCTAATCACTGGAGAATCAGGTATTCGGGCGAATTAGCGGGTCAGGCGGAGGGTTTCTAGACCCCGGGCTGTGAGTCGATCAAAATGGTGGTCGCGTTTCTCCGTAAAACGAGAGACATCTGAAGTCATCACCTCAAGGAAGGTCGCTAACTCCTGACGGGCTGCCTCGCCATCGCCTGAAAGGGTCTCGAGTTCAAAGATTCCCCATGCGCGAAGCACTGGCCAGACAACATCCTCCAAATGAAGTTGAAGATCATAAATTCCGGCGAGGGCGATCTGAACTGATTTGCGTCCCCAACCTGGCATGCCGGCGCCAGGCATCTGGAAATTTGTCACAACATCTGTGATTGCGCGCATCGCCGCATTCGGCTCAAGCTTGATCGCCTCCCCCAGAAGATTTCGATAGAAGAGCATGTGAAGATTCTCGTCAAGGGCAACGCGAGCCAACATACCCTCGCAGATTGCATCATGGGAGATGCGACCAGTGTTGCGATGTGAGATACGGGTAGCCAACTCTTGGAAGGTGACATATGCAACCGTGTGCAACATATCGTTTGGATAAGGAGTCTCATAGCCAACTTGCATATGAGCCATGCGCAGATCTTCCAACTCGACTGGATCAACGCCACGCGTGGCCATTAAGTAGTCGCGAAGCACGATGGAGTGTCGCGCCTCTTCAGCGGTCCATCGATTAATCCAGGTGTTCCACGCTCCATCACGACTCATGGAGATGGCAATCTCAGTGTGGTAGCTCGGAAGATTATCTTCCGTCATCAAATTGAGAACGAGTGAATCTTGCGCAATGCTCGTCAATTTAGAATCTTTCGCCTCCCAGGCATCACCATTGAGCGGGCCAGCAAAGGTGCGGCCTTCACTCCATGGGACATATTCATGGGGGTACCAATTCTTGGCAACTTTTTCATGGCGTTCAATTTCTAGCGCAACAGCGGGTTCAAGATCTCGAATGAGTCGAGTCTGAATTGCTGGATCAAAAACTGCCACTGCGCACTCCTTCTGGTGCCAAGGGCCGAGCCCTTGGCTGAGGTAAATCTCCTGAGGTTGAACGCTAGCGCACTACCTCCGGTTACTCGCGAGTTTGGTCCTTAAGTTTCTCAGTTCTTTCCTTTGCCGCAGCTACGCGCCACTTCGCAATGAGCCCGTGGTTACCAGAGAGGAGTTCAGGGGGAACTTCCAGTCCGCGCCATTCTGGTGGTTTTGTGAAATTCGGGTACTCAACCAGCGGCTCCGTCGATTCATCCCGAAGAGTATGTGACTCCTCTTTCAGTGACTCCGCATTCCCGAGTACGCCAGGTATGAGGCGAATCACTGCTTCGAGAATCACCAGGGTCGCAACTTCTCCCCCACCGAGAACGTAGTCACCGATGGAGACCTCGATCACCTCAAAGTGATCTCGCGTCGAATAATGATCTGTGACGCGATAATCAATTCCCTCATATCTGCCGCAGGCAAAGATCAGGTGTTCCTTCTGAGCCAGTTCGTATGCAAAAGCTTGATCCAATCGTCGCCCAGCTGGCGTAAGAATGATGAGAGTATGTGTACTCAGGCCTTCGCCCTCGGCTTCTTCAGCAATTACATCAATCGCCTCGCCCCATGGAACTGGTGACATCACCATACCTGCGCCACCGCCATATGGAGTGTCATCTACAGATTTATGGACCCCCGATGTGAAGGCGCGAAGATCACTTACTTTAGTGGCGAGCAGCCCTCTCTCCTCTGCCTTCCCAATGAGTGAGAGTGAGAGCGGTGATAGGTACTCAGGAAAGATCGTTATAACGTCATAGCGGGGAGTGCTCATTCCTTGGAGTCCCCCAATTCAAGGAGGCCATCTGGCGGAATCACCGTTACGGTACCGGCCTCGAGATTAACTTCTGGAACAAATTCGTGCACGAACGGGATAAGTATCTCTCTCCCATCCGTGGCCGCCTTAATCGAGAGCAGATCTTGACCTGGCAGATTGATTACATCCTCGAGCGTGCCTAGTAAGGAGCCATTTTCACGAATGACGTGAAGACCAAAGAGCTGTTGCACATGGAATTCATCTTCATCATGATTCTCATCTGCCATATCAACATCGGCTTTGAGCAGTGTGTCTCGCAGCGCCTCAACCTGATTGCGGTCGTTTACCTCAGCGAATTTCAATAGCAATATCCCGTTGTGGTCACGAAGTGAGGTGATAGTGACCTGCGTGAAGTTCTTCGCTGCTGGTTCCAAAAAAAGTTTCGCACCGATGTAGAACCGTTCATCCGGTACATCGGTGCGAACTTCAATAGTTGCTTCGCCAGCAACTCCATGTGCGCGACCTATGCGGCCAACGACAAGGAGCATAGTTATCGACCCTCGTCAGCCTCGATGAGGTCTACACGAACGGAGCGACCTGCGACGGCACTGATAACAGTGCGGAGTGCGCGAGCGGTGCGGCCATTACGACCAATCACCTTTCCAATATCTTCCGGATGAACGCGAACTTCAAGAGTAGTTCCACGACGGTGGTTCTTCTCAGAGATTACGACTTCCTCTGGATTATCGACGATCCCCTTGACGAGGTGTTCGAGCGCTTCGTCAATCATTATTACTCTGCTGCCTCAGCTGCTGGTGTTTCGTCAGCGACTGCTTCAACTGCAGCAGGAGTCTCTTCAACTACTGCTACCTCTTCCGCAACTGGAGCCGCTTCAACAACTGGCGCTTCCTCAACTGCTGGAGCCGCCTCTACTGCTGGCGCGTTCTTTGCTGCAAGCTTCTCAGCTGCCTTCTTCTTCAAAGTTGTTGCACCTTCGGCTGGCTCATTCATAGCCGACTTCACAGCTGCTTCGTAAGCAATGCGCTTATCTGGCTTTGCTGGGATGAGCTTCAATGTGCCCTCTGCACCAGGAAGACCCTTCGCCTTCTGCCAGTCACCTGTGATCTTGAGAAGTGCGGCAACTGCATCAGTTGGCTGTGCGCCAACGGAGAGCCAGTACTGAGCACGTTCTGAATTGATCTGAATGAATGAAGGTTCACTGCCTGGTGTGTAGCGACCAATCTCTTCAATCGCACGTGAGTTGCGAGCTGCGCGAGCATCAGCAACAACGATGCGGTAATGAGGTGTGCGAATCTTTCCAAGGCGAGCTAACTTAATTTTTACTGACACGAGACTCCTAGAAAATGTACGGGTGCTGACAGGAGCATCAGTGGGAGCGATGCGCCGATCTGCAATCCATGGGATTGGTTGTGCTGGTCATGCAAAGGGGTAGAGGGCCCTTACGCAGGAGACCAATCTTGCCACCCCACGCTCGGATTGCCAAAAGAGAGCCCGAGGCGAGATTTGCCCGAACGGTCCCGGATGATCCAGGGTTAGCCCTGCCCTAGCCTTCTTGCAGCGCCCGCTTTGCTGGGTTCCCTGAGCGTGATTTCTTCTTCGGAGGCTGGTTCTTTCCGCCACCTTTCGGAGCGCCGGGCAGCCCCGCCATGGATGGCATACCTGGAATTCCAGGTCCACCGTTACGCATCTGTCTCATCATCTTCTGCGCCTGAAGGAAGCGATCAACGAGGTTATTGATTTCCGAGACGGCTCTACCACTGCCCTTTGCGATACGGGCACGGCGTGAACCGTTCAAGAGCTTGGGATCTTCACGCTCCGCTGGCGTCATGGAGTGAATGATCGCTTGTGTGCGGACTAACTCGCCATCATCAAAGTTTTCCAATTGTTTCTTAATATTGCCAACGCCCGGCATTCCCGGCAGCATCGAGAGCATCTTCGACATCGATCCCATCTTCTTCATCGCCTCAAGCTGCCCAAGAAAATCGGTCAACGTGAAATCTTCGCCATCTGCAAACTTCTTCTCGAGTCGAGCAGTAGCGCCGGCATCCGTGGATTCCATAGCACGTTGGGCTTGCTCGGCTAGCGTTGCGACATCTCCGAGACCGAGAATTCTGGAGGCAATTCGCTCTGGATAGAAGAGTTCAAAATCCTCCATCTTCTCGCCCACTGAGGCAAAGAAGATGGGTTTTCCAGTTGTCGCTACGACAGATAGTGCGGCACCACCACGCGCATCGCCATCGAGCTTGGTAAGAACAACGCCATCAAATCCAACACCGTTGTTAAACGCTTCGGCGGTTCGGACAGCATCTTGTCCCACCATTGCATCGAGCACGAAGAGGATCTCATCCGGCGAGACTGCATCGCGAATCTTTGAAACTTCTTTCATCAATTCTTCATCGACACCGAGGCGACCGGCGGTATCGACAATTACTACGTTATGAAACTTATCGCGAGCGAAGGCGACGCCTGCCTCAGCAACTTTAACTGCGTTGCCGACACCGTTCCCGGGCTCTGGGGCAAAGACGGGAATATTGAGCGACTCCCCCAGCTTCTGCAGTTGAGTAACGGCATTTGGGCGCTGCAAATCCGAGGCAACAAGAAGTGGGGTGTTGCCCTCCTTCTTCAGGTGATGCGCCAACTTAGCTGCCAGAGTTGTCTTACCAGCACCCTGTAAACCGGTGAGCAGGATGACAGTTGGCGGTCGCTTTGCATATCGAATTCGGCGAGCACTTCCACCTAGCAACGCCACCAACTCTTCGTTAACGATGGTGAAGATTGCCTGCGATGGATTGATTGATTTGTTAACTTCATCCAACTGCTCACGAGAACGGGTTGAAATCTTAGATACAAAGTCCTCAACGACTGAGAGCGCTACATCGGACTCAATGAGTGAGGTGCGAATCTCCTCAACAATTTCATCGATATCGCCAGCCTTAATCCTGCCCTTGGCCCTGAGGGATGAGAAGGCCTTGGAGAATTTGGAGGTTAGTGAGTCGAACACGTGGGAATCCTAGAGCGTCTCAAGGTAACGCTCAATTTGGCGAGCCAGGCCCTTTGCTTGATCCTCAGGCAATGGCTGGCCGTTCACATCGGTGATGTACAAGGTGTCAAAGGCCTCAGCGCCAAGAGTTGCCACAATTGCCGCCTGAATATCTACTCCAAAGCGCGATATTGCCTTAGAGATGGAATACAGCACGCCAGGTCGATCATGCATTCGAACCTCTAACACCGTTGCAGCTGTTGCATGGTCGTTGAGCGCGAGGACTCGAGGTGGCGAGACCGGTATTCCGGGATACTTTCGATAATTCTGAATCCGCTCATCGATTCGCGTCGTCAAGTCCAGTTCACCTTCAAGCACCCTGCGCAATAGCGTCGATATCGCCGCGGCGTCAGGTATCTCTCCCTGCGCATCTACCGAGACCAACCAGGTCATCACTGCAACATCATTCACAGTCTTAGTTCTGGCGGAACGGACATCAAATTTGGATATTGCTAGCGCCCCCGCAACAATCGCGAGGAGGCCATTGCGATCGGGCGTGACGATTTCAATTTGATAGCTCTCTTCTCGAGCTTCCACTTCAACGTAGAGTTCATTCAACTGCGCAAGGCGTAATTGGCGCTCAGTAAGTTCAAGTTGCCTTGCCGGTTCCGTTCCTGCCATCGCTGCTAGCGAGCGATGTACCAGATCTGCAACCAGACTTGCCTTCCATTTACTCCAGGCCGCCTTACCGGTCGCTTCGCCATCTGCGATGGATAACGCGTGGAGCAGTTCGAGCGTCTGCGCATCCGGAACTTGCGAGAGAACCGATTGAATTGTGGCTGGGTCATCAAGATCACGAGTCGTTGCAATCAGCGGCAGGAGGAGATGGTGCTTGATGAGGAGTTGAAGCGTTGCGACATCTTCATCTGCAAATCCGATCCGTCGCGCAAGCGGGGCAATAAGCTCGGCGCCATAGTCAGAGTGGTCTCTTCCACTAAAACCCTTTCCCAAGTCATGAAAGAGTGCGGCCGCCAAGAGCAAATCTGGCCGGTGAACTGAGCGCGTTAGAACTGTGGCTCTCACGGCGACCTCGAGCATATGTCGATCAACGGTGTGGCGGTGGAGAACATTTCGTTGTGGCAGGAAACGAAGGTGACTCCATTCCGGAATCCACCGTTCAATAATCCCTTCTTGATCCAGTGATTCAAAGACGCCGATCATATGTTCGCCAGCGCCTATGAGGGCAATCAAATCCTCTCTGCTTCTTCTTGGCCACACCTCACCGAAAGGCGTTAGCTTTTCCGCAAGTTCGGTTGCAGATTCAATCGAGAGCGTGAAGCCGCGTTGGGCAGCTAGTGCTGCAGCTCGAAGGCCAAGCGTAGGATCATCCCAAGGCGCAACGGAGTTGAATTGAATCTCCGAGCCATTTATCTCGATGCCTTTAGCAATCTCTTCAAATGCGGGGCGCTTAAACCGAAACTTCTTTAGCGAGCGATCGATCCGATGCCAGGTAAGTGACATGATGTAATCGACCGTCCGAGCAGATTTTGCGACTTCGTACATGAGGACATCAGCATCTGCGAACCCCAACAGCGCTGCGACCTTATCCTGCTCAATAAAGAGCAACTGATCGCGCTTTCGTCCGCTGACCTGATGGAGCCCATCTCTGACATTAGCGAGCAGGGATTCGGCTGCAGCAAGGCGATCAAGGGAGACGGGAACGGTTTGAATTCGAGCGATTGCGCGGATTGCTTGAATATCCCGGAGGCCACCACGCGCCTCCTTGAGATCTGGCTCTAATAGAAAGGCCAACTCACCCGATTGCTTCTCTCGTTCGAGAATCGATGAGCGTAGCGCCGGAAGAAATTTCTCTGAATCCTTCCGCCACATCTCACTCGCATCATGTGAAATTGCATCCACCAAGTCGCTATTGCCGGCAATGCGTCTAATGTCTAGCAAACCGAGCAGAACCTTGATATCGGAAGCGGCACTCTCCCGATATTCAGAGCGCGTTCTTACGGAATGATCCACTGACCAGCCCTTATCCCAGAGCGGATAGAGCACAGCATTCACAAGTTGAGATTTTCGTTCATCATTTACTGAGTTATTGCATACGAAGGTGATATCTAGGTCTGATCCAGGAGAGAGCTCTCCTCGCCCATAGCCACCAACAGCTGCCAGCGCGACCGAATCTTCACTGAGTGAAAATGTGAGAAGAGCGTCGCGAAACAGAGTGATTAACTCTCTGTCGGCCTGATCAGACCGTTCGCGACGCTCTCGTGTTCCCATGTTTTATTGTAAGGAGTACTGCAACCTAAATTGCATCGACTCCACGTTCACCGGTGCGGACTCGAACAATCTGATCGACGGAAGTAGACCAGACCTTCCCATCGCCAATAGAGCCGGTTGAAGCCGCCTTTACGATGACATCAATCGTTGAGTCAGCATCAGCAGCCTCTACCAGCACCTCAAGGCGGACCTTAGGTACGAGATCAACGGTGTATTCCGCGCCACGGTAGACCTCTGTATGGCCACGTTGCCGACCAAAACCGCTCGCCTCCGAAACCGTCATACCAGTGATGCCTGCCGCTTGAAGCGCGCTCTTTACATCATCAAGCTTAAATGGCTTGATGATTGCCGTAATTAGTTTCATGCTCATAGTTGATTCTCCCATCTACCGCTGTGCCGAAGTGAAATTTGAGGTAAAGCGTGAGCCATCGCTGTAGCTGGTGTTCTCATACGCTGTTTCAGCGTGCTGCGAAAGATCCAGGCCAGCGACCTCATCCGCTTCACTTACACGAAGGCCAACCGTCTTGCTGAAGAGTTGGGCCAAGATGTAGGTCACAACGAAGGAGTAGACGACTACCGCAAGAACGGCGATTGCCTGCTTACCAAGCAGCGACCAGCCACCGTGATACAGAACGCCGTTAGCGCCCGCAGAGTTAGTCATCTTGGTTGCAAAGAATCCGATGAGAAGTGCGCCGAGCACGCCACCGACTAGGTGTACGCCCACGACATCAAGTGCATCATCGAATCCGAATTTATTCTTCAATCCGACGGCGAGTGCACAGATTGCACCAGCCGCAAAACCGATTGCAATGGATCCCATTGGGCTAACGAAACCGCATGCTGGAGTGATTGCTACCAAACCTGCTACCGCACCAGAAGCTGCTCCTAGCGTTGTGGCATGACCATCACGGATCTTCTCCACGAGAATCCAAGCGAGTAGCGCTGCACCCGTTGCAGTATTCGTGTTAACAAATGCAAATGCTGAGAGCGTATTAGCGCCCAAGGCAGAGCCAGCGTTGAAGCCGAACCAGCCAAACCAGAGCAACCCTGCACCGAGAAGTACAAATGGCACGTTGTGCGGACGCATCCGCTCCTTTGGCCAGCCCTTACGCTTTCCGATAACGAGAATAATTGCGAGTGCGGCAGCTCCGGCATTTGCATGAACGACAGTTCCGCCAGCGAAGTCGAGCGCACCCTTCTTAAAGAGCCAGCCACTTGGTGAGAAGACCCAGTGTGCGATGGGCGCATAAACAACTACCAACCAGATACCTGAGAATGCAACCCACGAACCGAACTTAAGTCGGTCAGCGGTGCCGCCAGTAATGAGTGAAGGTGTGATGATTGCGAACATCAATTGGAAGGCGCAGAAGACAAGCGGTGGAATAGTGAGTGTTTCAAAACCGGTAGCTTGTTGCCAAATGTGATTGAGGCCGAATTGATGCAGGTCGCCGATAAAGGCTCCCTTACCGCTGAATGCGAGGCTGTAGACGCCAGTAATCCACAGGACGCTCACGACTCCCATAGTTACGAAATTCTGAGCAAGCATTCCGAGGACGTTCTTGCCGCGGACCATTCCGCCATAGAAGAAGGCGAGGCCGGGCGTCATGAGCAAGACCAAGGCCGCGCTGACCAAGATCCATGCTGTATCACCAGTATTAAATGTCATGAAATCTCCATTAAAAGAATGAGAAGCTCTCAGCGCTGAGATATCTATCGACAGGAGAACTATGGTCTGATTCGATTACAGAAAAAGGAATCTTGTGTTACGTTCGAGTTACGAAATTAGCCCGTGGATATAGCTCTCCGGCTCAAACTCCTTGATATCGGCGGCGCTTTCGCCCACCCCAATGAATTTCACTGGGATTCCCGTCTCCGCCTCAATAGCTAAGGCGATGCCCCCCTTGGCTGAACCATCCATTTTCGTCAGAATCAAACCAGTGACGGCGACGCTCTCGCTGAAGAGCTTTGCTTGAGCGATTCCGTTCTGTCCCGTTGTCGCATCTACGACGAGTAACACCTCATCTACCGGCGTGCTCTTCTCGATTACCCGGCGAATCTTTCCCAGCTCATCCATGAGTCCAGATTTGGTATGCAGTCGGCCCGCTGTATCAATGATTAGAAAGTTAGCGCCGAGCGCCAAGGCCTGCTTTGCAGAGTCAAAGGCAACAGCGGCAGGATCCCCTTCGGCTCTTCCAGCGATAACTTCTACGCCGATTCGACTTCCCCACGTTTGAATCTGCTCAATCGCTGCTGCTCTAAAAGTATCTGCCGCACCCACAACAACAAGATTTTTCTCAGAATGCAGCTTCGCCATCAACTTTGCAACTGAGGTCGTCTTGCCAGTTCCATTGACACCAACAACGATAATTGTTGTGGTTCGAGATTCTTCATGAGCCAGTAACCGTGGTGCTGAACTCAATCTATTTTTCAATATGTGAATAAGTTGTTCCTCTGCCCCTTCGCGAGGAAGTGACTTCGCCTCTTTGATAATTGCTGCGGTGAAGGTGGCGCCGAGATCTGCTTCTATGAGGGCGCGCTCTAGTTCATCCCAATCAGCGGCGCTCGCCCCGCCTGAGCGAAGCTTGCTAAAGATCTTGCTAAAGAGTGCCATCAGAGGTCAGCGGTAAAGAATTACTCTTCGTTATTTTCGCGAAGGCGTTGCGAGATTACTTCGGAGACGCCATCACCGCGCATCGTTACGCCGTAGAGTGCATCGGCAACTTCCATCGTTCGCTTCTGGTGAGTAATGACGATGAGTTGAGACTTCTCGCGAAGTTCCTCAAAGATGCCAAGTAGGCGACCAAGGTTTGAATCATCAAGGGCGGCCTCAACCTCATCCATGACGTAGAACGGACTAGGGCGAGCCTTGAAGATTGCGACGAGCATCGCGACTGCAACAAGTGAGCGTTCTCCACCTGAGAGGAGCGAAAGTCGCTTGACGCGCTTTCCTGGCGGACGCGCCTCTACATCCACGCCAGTGTTCATCCAGTCGTTAGGGTCCGTCAAGATTAACTTGCCATCGCCACCCGGGAAGAGTCGACCAAAGATTGCCGCAAATTCACGTTCAACGTCCAGGTAGGCCTCTTTAAAGATTTCTTGAACCTTATTATCAACCTCAGTAATAATCTCCAAGAGGTCTCTCTTCGTCTTCTTCAAATCCTCAAGCTGTTCTGCGAGGTACTTCAACCGCTCTTCGAGCGCGTTGTACTCCTCAAGGGCGAGCGGATTAATCTTGCCAAGCATTGCAAGTGAGCGTTCAGCAGATGCAAGTCGCTTCTCCTGCTGGTCACGGCGATATGGAATGAGATCACCAGGAATAAAGTTACCGTCCGCATCCTCAACAGTCGTTGGGACGTCATTCTCGGGGCCATACTCGGCTACCAAAGTGGCAACGTCGATACCCAACTCTTCCATTGCGCGATTCTCAAGTTGCTCAATGCGCAGACGTTGTTCTGCTCGCGCAATCTCATCTTTATGAACACTTGATGTAAGTAGCTCCAACTCTTTCGTGAGTTCACGAATCTGAGCACGGGTTGCGAGGATCTCGCCTTCACGCTCAGTTCGAGCGGTCTCCAGCACCCCTCGCTCAGATAGTGCACGAGAGATGGAGACTTCAATTTGAATCAATACTTCATACGATGTATCGGCGATCGCTTGCGCACTTGCTGCGGCAATTGCACGTGACTCTCTGCGAGCAATGAGTTTTGCAGCTCCATCGCGCTCTGCTTGGGCAGAGCTCTCCAAGGACTTTGCTCGGGCAGCAATGGCGCCCACGCGCTCTTCACGGGTGCGAAGTTCAAGTCGGGCATCGACCTCCTGCGAGCGGGCATCCGCAACCTTGGCACGCAGGGCTTCAAGGGTTGTGAGTTCAGGCTCTACCGGATCGTGCTGTGACTGGAACTGCGACTCTGCTGCAGCGAGATCTCGCTCATCACTTGCACGCTGCTCAATTGCCACATCGCGCGATGAGGTAAGTCTTTCAAGTTCTGCCTGGGCACCCTTAACG
>CAINVP010000110.1 GCA_903854185.1 uncultured Actinomycetes bacterium | reverse complement strand
GTAATCTCACTCTTTACCCATCTACCTAAGCAAGGGGCGTAAATTGCCAGCAAACAATCCACTCTTCCAATATGGCGATCGCGTGCAGCTCACAGATGCGAAGGGCAAACTTCACACAATTACATTGAAAGAAGCGGCGGAATGGCATACGCATCGCGGCTGGCTCAAACATGACGAGATAGTTGGGTTACCACAGGGGAGCGTTATCGAGACAACCGCAGGGTTGAAGTTTCTCGCCTTTAAGCCATTGCTCGCTGACTACGTGCTCTCCATGCCACGCGGAGCAACGATTGTTTACCCTAAAGATGCTGCATTAATTGTCGGCTTCGCTGATATCGCTCCAGGTTGTCGGGTGCTTGAGGCTGGGGTGGGATCAGGCGCGCTCTCCATCTCCCTGCTGCGAGCGGTCGGACCAACCGGAACCCTGAGCTCATTCGAGCGTCGAGATGAATTTGCAGACATTGCCAGAAGAAATGTTGAAAACTATTTTGGTGAACTTCCTTCGAACTGGAGCCTTGATATGGGCTCACTCCAGGATATGCCAGATCGCACCCGACGCTTCGATCGAATGATTCTTGATATGTTGGCGCCATGGGAGTGCGTGGAACTCGCATCTGATGTCCTCGAACCAGGGGGAGTGCTGCTCGCTTATGTTGCAACAACAACCCAATTATCCGTAATGGCAGAGGCAATTAAAGATTCCGCAAATTTCACAGAGCCAGAGAGCAACGAATCAATCATTCGCGGCTGGCATCATGAAGGTTTAGCAGTGCGGCCGCAACATCGCATGATTGGGCACACCGGATTTCTCATTCAGGCAAGAAGACTTGCCCCTGGAACCATTGCACCGCTTCGCCGGAGAAGACCATCCAAGGGCGCATATGGACTACCAGCGGAAGAGGAGAGCACTGAGGGGTAACCCCTAGTTCTTGATTGAGATCTCGTTGCTAAGAATTCACAAGAAAATTCTTGGTAACGAGCCCCTATCGCTTATCTGCTCGCTACATTAGCGCTGTGAGCGAGGTGAGATCTGACCAGAAGGCTGAACGCCTTATTAATCTCACCATGGCTCTTCTTGCTACAGGACGCTTCCTCACGAAGGCGGAGATCTTTGATTCCGTTCAAGGTTATGCCGATGATGCAAATAATCTCGAATCCATGAGCCGCAAATTTGAACGCGATAAAGAAGATCTGCGACAGATGGGAATTGAGATTGAGGTTGGATCTATCGACCCACTTTTCGATGATGAGCAGGGGTATCGCATACAACGATCAACATATGCGATCTCTTTTGATGATATCTCTCGAGAAGAGTATGGCCTGATCTCTATTGCCATATCGATGTGGCGCAACGAATTCTTCTCTGAGCAGGGCCAATCTGGCCTTCGGAAAATTCAAAGCTTGGGATTAGATTTCGTAGACACTCTCATGCCACACAATCTTTTTGTCGATGAAGCACCGCACGAATCGTTTCTCTTTCTTTGGAGTGCCATCAATGAGAAGAACGTCGTCGAGTTCACATACAAATCAAGTATTTCTCGCCTTAGAAGGGTTGCTCCGTACACTCTTACTCTCTGGCATAACTTTTGGTATCTCACTGCCTTAGATCTAGATCTAAACGAGATTAGGACATTTAAAGTCGTGCGAATTGAAGATGATCTTCGATTAGCTCATAAGGCGCCAAAGTTTGAAGTGCCACAGGACTTTAAGGCAAAGGAGTATCTTCTCTTTCAAGAGGAGCCGGAGCAGATTCAAGTTGATTTTTCCATTGCTTCTGGTCGCGCACTTTCGCTCAGGACAACGAGCAAAGTTACGATCACAGATGGGGATTGGGATATTGCTGTGAAGAGCTATCCCGACTACGAGACGGCAATCAAAGATATCCTTCATTACGGAAGCGCAGTTCGCCTCGATGGCCCAGCGGAGGCAAAGAGCCTTCTCCTGGAAAGATTAGCCAGTGTAACTTTTGGTGAGCCGCGATGACCCATACATCTCCGGCCCTGCTCCGATTCAAGCGCGCACTTGATCTCATTCCATTTATCACTGCAAATCCTGGTTGGACCATGGATCAATTGGCAGAGCATTTCGGTGTTACCGAATCTGAGATGTTGAGAGACTTAACCACTCTCCATATGTGCGGCCTACCGGGATACTCCCACGCCGAGATGATTGACCTCGTGTACGACGATGATTTTGTCGCGGTCACCAATTCGCAGAACCTAGCTCAGCCGAGGGACCTCACTTCGGATGAGAGAACGGCCATTCTGCTTGGGCTAGAGATGATGAAACAACTCGTGGTTGCTCCTGAGACGCTCACATCAATTCTCCGATTGCAAGGAAAGTTAAAAGGCAATCGGACAGAACTAGCCGGTCAGCGCGTTGATGTTTCACGAGCGGTTACAGCAGCACCGCACCGTGATCTCATCCTGCAGGCACTGTCAGCGAAGAAAGAGTTGACCTTCCACTATGCATCATCGAAGAGTCTTACTCCATCTGCCAGGCGAATCTCGCCCATCCGGATGTACCAAATTGGCGAATTCGCTTATGTCGAGGGTTACTGTCCAGATTCACAAGGCATCAGAAATTTTAGAACAGATCGAATCCTAGATTGCGCCGTCTCAACTAATCCCGCTTATTTTCCCGAAGGTTTCGCTGCCTCTGAATCCGTTCAGAAGGTCAAGGTGCTGCTTGATCATTCCGCACGACTCTTCTTGGAAGAGAACCGGCAGATAGTTTCTGGTGCAGAGTCCGTGGGAGAGCGCATTCTGGTCACATTCGAATTAGGGGATGTTGATTGGCTTCTTTCGGCCATCATTGCCCTTCCCGGCTCACGCGCCATTTTGGAGCCAGATTCCGCCATCCGTAGAGCACGTGAAATCGTAGAAGAGATCGATTCCCTGTATAAATGACTTCCCAGGTACCACCTGTCGACGCACTCACGTATAAGATTGCACACCTAACTAATTCCGTGGAGGTTACACATGGCAAATCTAGAAAAGCCTTGGCATATCATCATTCTCGTTCTTGTCCTTGTTGTAGTTTTCGGCGCTAAGCGCCTACCAGATTCTGCAAAGTCTGTTGCTAAGTCACTCAAGATTTTCAAGAGCGAGCTCAAGGACGACAAGAGCGAGAAAGATTCAAAGCCTGACGAGGATTCATCAAAGTAATCACGCTTGATAGCGCGCATAGCAGAAGTGATTTGAACTCTTTAGGTTTGTAAGGATGGCAGATGGAAGAGATAGCAGGCGGACGCATGCCGCTCATGGAGCATTTTCGAGAGCTGCGCAAACGCGTCTTTAGGGCAGCAGCTTTTATTGCCTCCGGCTCTCTGATTGGTTTTATTTTCTATGCCAAAATCGTAGATAAACTTGCCCAACCAATCTGTGATTTGCATAAAGCACAAGCGACCGGCAGCTCTTCCTGCGGCGTGCTGTACATCAATGGCGTGCTTGGACCGATCAACCTGCAGATTCGAGTAGCTCTACTGACAGGCGTAATTCTCTCGGCACCATTCTGGCTCTATCAAATCTGGGCGTTCATAGCTCCGGGGCTACATCGGAAAGAGCGTAGATACTCCGTCGCCTTCGTTGGCGTTGCCGTTCCCTTCTTCGGAGGTGGCGCTTACCTTGGTTATCGACTATTGCCAACAGCCGTCAAAGTGCTTTTGGGTTTCACACCTCATTCACTTAATAATCTGGTCAAGTTTGATGATTACTTAGATTTTGTCCTTCGACTTATCTTTGTCTTTGGCGCGGCCTTTGAGCTACCGGTCTTCCTGGTTGCCCTCAATCTGATTGGGGCAGTTTCGGGTCGATCAATTCTTAAACCGTGGCGATTCGCAATCTTTGGAATTACCTTCTTTGCTGCAGCGTTCACGCCAACAGCTGACCCAATCACCATGATGATTCTTGCTGTACCCCTCTATATTCTCTATTTCATGGCTGGTGGAATCGCCCTTCTCAACGATAGAAGGAAATCTCGCCGTAAAGTCGACGAATGAAACTTCTCTTTCTCGTTAACCCTCACTCTGGCAGAGGTAAAGCAGCCAAACGGGCGAATCAAGCAATGAAACGAGCGCTCCAACTTGGCCATGAAGTCGAAGAGATCTCTCTTCCAAATCTTGAAGAATCGCACTCGCAGGCCAGGCGGGTGCTTTCATCCCAAGACTTCGACGCACTCATTATTGCCGGGGGAGATGGATCGGTGCATGACGCTCTTCCCCTCCTCACAGAATTTAATATTCCTTTTGCTGTAATCGCGAGTGGAACGGGAAATGACTTTGCCCGAGTTGTAGGTCTTCACAAGCGTTCGCCAGAGGCGGTCATTGATCTCATCACCTCAACCCGTCCAGAAAGTTACGATCTCGGGGAAGTGCGACTAGCATCAAGCAGCAAAATTTTTATTCAAGTCTTGAGTACCGGATTTGATTCGCTCGTAAACGAGCGAGCAAATGGTTATAAGCACTTACGAGGAAAGATAAAGTACGTTCTTGCTACGCTGCGAGAAATCTTTATCTTTCAAGCCAAACCCTTTACATTTTCAGTAGATGGGGTCCGCTATGAGCGCGAGGCGATGCTCTTAGCTGTGGCAAATGGCGCAAATTATGGTGGTGGAATGAAAATTGTGCCTCATGCCGATGGGCAAGATGGAAAGTTGGATCTACTTCTACTCAATCGCGTGCCGAAAGGAGAGTTTATTCGTGTCTTTCCTAGAGTTTTTTCTGGAAGGCATCTAACTCATCCTGCGGTAGAAGTATTCGCTGGTCGAGAGATTGAAATCGCTGCAGATGTTGTTGCTTACGCTGAT
>CAINVP010000109.1 GCA_903854185.1 uncultured Actinomycetes bacterium | reverse complement strand
ACCTTGCCACCTTCAACACGCATACCTTTAACATTTGTCACAATCGGAAGGCCTAGTGCGTGCGCGACTCGGATATGAATCTGATAGCCAGCGCTATCTGCTGACTCTGCACCAAAGATGATGAGATCAAACTTGGTCTCTTCTGCTTTGATCGCTTCGACGAGTGCTGCGGCAGTTCCCTGCGGATCCCACTCCTGACCATCTGTCTCCACCAAGATGGCACGGCTCGCACCAACCGCTAGAGAGGCACGTAGTTGTTCTTCCGCATCCGAGGGTCCAAGGGTGAGAAGTGTGAGTTCGCCGCCCATCTGTTCGATGAGCTGAACGCCGGCTTCTACAGCATTCTCTTCGTGAGGTGAGATACCGAAGCCAAGAAACTTGGTCTCGATATCCTGCTTATCAGGTGTAAGGATGAGCGTTCCACCAGCGAGTGGTACGCGCTTAAGGCAGACGAGGATATTCATTACGAGAGGATTCTTTCGTTTGAGGAGTCAAAGAGTGGTGTTACGCCAACAACTGCGACGGTGCATGGGTACTGCTCGCCGAGATATTCGACGAGGAACTTTGCACCCTCGACCGCAAGCTCTGTTGGAAGGTAAGACATGAGCGCATGCTTGCCAAGTGATGGAACTGAGCCAGCGCTAGTGACGTATGAACGACGACCATGTGCATCGATAATCGGTCCGCCCTCGAGAGTAAGGATTGGCTCCTTACCCATCATGTAGCGCTTCTCTCCTGACTTCGAGGTGTGATCATCGACGGTCAAGGTAACGAGCATCGCTACCGGCTTCTCCTCGCGGTGCTTCAGATGAGCAGCCTTACCAATAAAGTCTGCCTCTTTCACCTTCGGAGTTGCCATGCCAGCTTCAAGGACGTTGTACTCAGTCTCAAGCTCTGCACCGTATGCACGGTAGCTCTTCTCAAGACGACCGGTAGTTCCATAAACGCCGATACCTACTGGAATGAGACCATGGTTCTTGCCAGCCTCCCAGAGGTGATCCCAGAGTTGAGCACCTTGCTCGATTGGTACGTAGAACTCCCAACCAAGATCTCCAACGTACGAGATTCGAGATGCAAGTACGCGAAGTGTTCCAATCTCAATCACCTTACAAGTACTGAACTTAAATGCCTCGTTGCTCATATCTGTCGTAGTGCAGGCCTGCACAATCTTGCGCGCATTTGGACCCCAAACACCAACAGTTGTGTAACCAGATGTGAGGTCAACAATCTGAGCTGAACCATCTGCTGGAAGTTGGTCGCTAAACCACTTCTTATCTGCCATACCGTGTGCGCCGCCAGTGACCACGCGGAAGTGGTTCTTTCCAAGGCGCATAATCGTGAGATCTGAGACAAAACCGCCGTTGTGTGCGAGTACCGGGGTATAGACAACGCGACCGATAGCAACATCCATCTGGCGAAGTGCAACCTTCTGAACGAGTGCAAGTGCACCCGGTCCCGTTACATCAAAGATTGCGAATGCTGAGAGGTCGACGATACCTGCCGTCTCACGCATCTGAAGATGCTCGGCGTTGATGATTGGTGACCACCAACGTGACTCCCACTCTGATGTACGAGGCATGACCTTCTCGCCAAATTTAGCGACGAGCTCTTTGTTGGATTCATACCAGAATGGACGCTCCCAACCAGCAGTCTCATAGAAGACTGCGCCGAGATCTGCCTCTTGCTTGTAGAACGGTGAGATTCGGACGTTGCGGTTAGAAGACCACTGCTCGTTAGGGTGAACGATTCCGTAAGTCTTATTGAAGCCCTCGCTGCAACGTTGCTTTACGTGGAAGGTTGACTTCTGATGCTCGTGGAATCGAGCGATATTTGATGCATGAAGGTCAATCTCAGATTGTCCAAGGACCATCCACTCAGCGACTGCCTTACCCGTTCCCGGACCTTCCTTCACCCAGACCGCTGCGCATGACCAGAGGCCTTTAACTTCTGGTGTCTCGCCCAGAATCGGCATGCCATCTGGAGTAAGAGAGAGAATTCCATTAATTGCATACTTCTCACGAACGTTCTCATCTCCGACGATGGATGGAACGAGCTCGTAGGAATGCTCATCTTGAATATCGAAATCGGCTTGAGTAAATGCAAACTCTGTTGGAGAGAGAGCAGCTGCTGCATTGGAAGGAATATCATCTGGGGAGTAGAGAATTGGGCGGTGCGCATATGAACCAACCTCAAGGCCAGTTCCATGTTGGCGCTCGTACATATTTGTATCCATGTCACGGATGATCGGCCACTCGATATCACCCTTAGTATCAGCGAAGAATGGAACCGGTCCGATGTCCTTCATCTGGTGCACTGCTGGTGTGAGTGGGATTGATGCTCCTGCCATGGCAGCAAGCTTCGGGGACCAGCAACCTGTTGCAATAACGACGTACTCCGCTTCGATTCGACCTTGATCAGTTACAACGGCCTTAATGCGACCATCCTCTACTTCCATCGAGATAACTTCGATATTTGCGAAGGTCTGAGCTGAACCCATCTCAACTGCCTTTTCGCGCATCAAGGTGCCAGCACGGAGTGAATCCACAACACCCACTGTTGGCTGGTAGTAACCACCGACGATGACGCTCTCTTCGATGTAAGGGACGAGCTCTTTAATCTCCGCTGGCGTAACAATCTTTCCGCCTTCTACGCCCCATGACTTCGCCGAAGTGATGCGGCGAGCAAGCTCTTGCATCCGCTCAGGTGTACGAGCAACTTCAATTCCACCACACTCAGTGAAGGTGTTGAGCTCCTTGTATTGGCGCATTGAATCAGCGGTAATTGCGGTCATCTCTTTAGAGTGATCGACCGGGAAGATAAAGTTTGAGGCGTGACCGGTTGATCCACCAGGGTTTGGAAGAGGTCCTTTATCAATCTGGACAAGATCTTTCCAACCTAAACGAGCGAGATGGTAAAGAAGTGAGTTGCCGACGATTCCTGCGCCAATAACAACACACTTTGCCTTATTTGGTAGAGCGCTCACTTTTTCTCCCTTATTACTTTGCTAGTGGATTTCTTACAGACTCTTACGAATTGTGGTTTCAAAACCTTCGACATGGTCACGCATCGCATGAGCCGCTACCTCTGGGTCGTTATCTCGCATCGCTACAAGAAGTGCGCGATGCTCGATAATTGCTTCGGATAGGTTGTCTACCTTCTCGAGTGCCAAGAACCAGATTCGAAGCGCGTGCGCGTAGTACTGATTCAATGTGGACTCGAGAAATTCATTGTGTGTACAGGCATAGATATGATGATGAATCCGTTGATCTAATTGAATCAACCACGACATATCTGCCTTGCCCTTGATGCGATCAATTTCAGCGATGAGCGCTTCTGTAATCGCGCGATCTTCTGGCGTAGAGCGCTGAGCAGCGAGCGCAGCGGCCTTAATCTCCAACGTCGCGCGGACTTCTGAGAGTGCGGAGAGATTCTTTACATCAACGCCGGCGACGAACATGCCACGACGTGGGTAGACATCGACCAAGTGTTCATTTGCGAGCAAGCGAATGGCCTCACGGATTGGAGTCCGACCAAAACCAAGTTGATTCATTAAATCTTGCTCGGACATCAGTGAGCCTGGCTCAAATTCCAGGGTGATGATCTTGCTGCGGATGACCTGATAGGCCTCTTCCGCCAACGACTCTCCCATGGCGCCATTGGCGTTGAGGATGAGGGCAGCGGAGCTCATGCTCGGAATCGTATATCAGTGATATACGATTTTCCAGGGTCTAGCGGGCCTTTTTAAGCGAGCGCAGCGGCGATTGCCGCCGTATGAGCCGGGGTCGAGCCGCAGCACGAACCCACTGCGTTGATCCCGATCTCCTTCATCTGGCGAGCGTAGGCCGCCATCTCCTCAGGGGTCCCCTCGTAGATAAAGGTATCCCCAACCAGCTTGGGCAGTCCGGAGTTGGATTGGGTAATAAGGAAGATGCCAGCTTCCGCTGTTGGAGCACCAGCCTTATCTCGCTCAGCCGCCAATTCGGTGGCGATAACTTTCATCTCATCCACGCCCCGACCACAGTTCGCCCCGATCACACGGACGCCCAGCGCGCCCAGGGTTGCCACGGCCGCCCCTGGCTTTACGCCCATCATCGTGCGCAGGTTAGTATCAAACGAGAGGGTGGTAACGATAGGTAACGAAGGCGCCACCGCTTGGGCCGCCTT
>CAINVP010000108.1 GCA_903854185.1 uncultured Actinomycetes bacterium | reverse complement strand
TGCTTGGTGCTTGGTGCTTGGTGCTTGGTGCTTGGTGCTTGGTGCTTGGTGCTTGGTGCTTGGTGCTTGGTGCTTGGTGCTTGGTGCTTGGTGCTTGGTGCTTGGTGCTCACTCTTTCCTTTGCGACTTCCCCGCTTTACACTCAGCTCGCACGACATTCAGCGCCAGCGCCAGCGAACAGAGGAGATGGAATGTTTAGTCTTGCAGTTGTTGCGATGATCATTCTCTTCTTTGGCATACTTGGTGGCCTCATTGCGATTGCTTTACTTAAAATAACAATCAAGGGTCCGATTCTTCGGATGAGTATCAACATTTTTATTTTTCTTCTAGCGCTCTTCTCGCTCCTGATGGCTTTTAGCATTGTAATCTCGTCGGTTGCAATCGCTATTCGGCTTCTTGGTGCCGCTGGAATTGGGTCAGCACTTTATGCTCTATTAAAGCTATTCAAAGGCGAACAAAACCGTCGGCGTTGAATCGCTATTTCACTTTGGTGGAGGTGCCGGGAATCGAACCCGGGTCCTCTAGTACTGACACAGAGCTTCTACGGGCGTAGTGCACTATACGTTTTCTCAGTCCTGACTCTCACGCGCACATGTAGTCAACGAACTCATTTACGGAAAGGTTTCCCGCATCACATCCGTAACGCTGTGACTAGGTAAGCTCTCTAGCGACGCTAGACACCGGGACGAGAGCGCGCCCGGGCTAACGGATGTCTATCGCTTATGCAGCGAGAGATACATCAGCGGCAGTTGTACTGGCGCTTATGTTTTTTGTTAGGTTTTTGGTTAACGAGATCATCCTAACTTCCTCGGCCCGCTTCCTCTGTCCCAACATCTAAAGTCGAGACCGTTCACCCCCAAGACTTACTTGAAGATTAGAAAGCTTTCTTTATTTAGTTGTATTCATAACAGATATGCAATCGGCAATCCGTCACGAGTTAACTAAGTCTAGCCATTCCCTCGGACTATGCGAAAAGCCCCGACCTAAACCTGGGTAGATCAGGAGTCCTTGCCAGAATTTCGCCGAGACAACTCACGAGCAATTTCGCGATTTGCCTGCTTCTCTAGCAAGCTATTTCTCTTGTCATGAGCCTTCTTGCCTCGGGCAAGCGCAACCTCAACTTTGGCTTTTCCATCTTTAAAGTAAACCGAAAGCGGCACCAGCGTGACTCCGCCTTGCTTCAGCGTGCCCGTTAACTTCTCGATCTCACGCTTATGTACCAAGAGCTTTCGATCGCGACGCGGCGTGTGGTTTGTCCAACTTCCTTCGTTGTATTCAGGAATATGAATCCCGCTCAACCAGAGCTCTCCGTCGGTAATCATGGCGAAACCATCCACAAGAGAGGCGCGACCTGCACGAAGAGACTTCACCTCGGTACCGGTGAGAACCATTCCCGCCTCAAAAATCTCATCGATGAAATAATCATGGCGGGCAGACTTGTTTTGGGCAATCAACTTTCTGCCGACCTCTTTAACCATTTCATCACCCCCGGGTTCTCCTGAAAGCCATCTTGGCTCAAGGTCCTCATTCTACGGCGTTCAAGGCCCCTCTCCTACGCGAGAGCTATGCAAAGAAATGAAGTGGAGCCAGTTCGCCTGCGAATCCGTCAGATTGAGCACTGAACGGCTTCGTGAGCGATACAGAAGGAGTGGCCATCTGAGCATTAAAAGTTGCGCGGCCATCTGAGCATTAAAAGTTGCGCGGCCATCTGAGCATTAAAAGTTGCGTAGCCACCTGAGTGATAAGAAAGTTGCGCAGCATCCGTCAAGACTTTCCAGTCACACCTTGGCTTGCTTGCGCCTCACCAACTCTGATCCAACAGCCAAAAGCAAAATCCACTTCGACCTTGAAACACTTGCTCAGCGTGAGAACCGATGCGGCAGCCGAAAAGAACGAGTGTTAGACCTTGAGATACTTGCGCAGCGTGAGAACCGATGCGGCGCCTGAGACAACCAAACCCGTGAGTAAGAGAACTCCTGAAGCAAACCAGACATCTGACCAGGTGAAGAATCGAGTGAAGCTCAATAACGGAGCAATCTTTGCATCCACCGAAAACTTGAAGAGCGAGAGTAGTCCGGTTGAAATCATCCATCCAACAACCGCGGAGATAATTCCTTCAAGCAAGAAGGGAAGCTGAATGGAGAATGATGAGGCTCCAACAAGTCTCATCACGCCGGTCTCTCTGCGTCGATTGAAGGCAGCGATACGCAAGGTATTCGAAATGAGAAGTGCAGCGGTGAGCACGCTTGCTAGGCCAATCGCTAGAGCTCCATTACGAAGAACATCGAGCAGCTTGAAGAACTTGTCGAGGATCGCACGTTGGTCTTGGACAGTGTCAACGCCTGGACGGCCTGAAAACGCGCTCTGAACTACCGCAAATTGCGTAGGATTCTTTAACTTCACGCGGAAGGATTCAGGGAGCTGATCGGGAGTCACATTCTGGGCGATTGCTGAGCCTTTAAAGCGTTCTTGGAAATGCTTATAAGCGTCTGCCTGTGACTCGTAGTAAACGGTCTGAACAACAGGGAGCGCTTGAAGATCAGACTGAATTTGCTGGCGCTGATCTGCAGTGACTGCTCCACTTGAGCAGGATGAGGACTCAGAGAGAGTTCCACATAAAAACACTGAGACCTCAATCTTGTCGTACCAATAATCCTTCATCACCTTTACCTGTGAATTGGCAAGGAGGCCAATTCCAAGCAACGTGAGTGAGATCGCCACAGTAATCATGACAGCAACGGTCATTGTGAAGTTTCGGCGAAGGCCGATTTTCACCTCTTTAGCTACAAAGCCTGCTCTCATCGTATTTGCTCTCTCTCGTCGCCTAGTTAGCCTGAGTATCCGTAAACGCCACGGACTTGGTCGCGAATGACGTGACCATCCTTGAGTTCAATGACTCGCTTTCGCATCTGATCCACAATGTCTGATGCGTGCGTGGCCATAACAACGGTCGTTCCGTCGCGATTAATTCTGTCGAGTAACTTCATGATGCCGACTGAAGTATCTGGGTCGAGATTTCCCGTTGGTTCATCTGCGATCAAGATCATGGGCCGACTTACATAGGCACGAGCAATTGCGACGCGCTGCTGCTCGCCTCCTGAAAGCTCATTTGGTCGACGATCCGCCTTCTCCTCAAGTCCGACCATCTCTAGTACCTCAGGAACATCGCGATTAATCTGGTTCTGATTTGCTCCTAGGACATGGAGGGTGAACGCAACATTCTCCGCTACCGTCTTATTAGGCAAGAGTCGGAAATCTTGAAAGACCGTTCCCACTTGTCGGCGTAGCTCTGGAATCTTATGTTTGGAGAGCGAGTTCAACTCTTTGCCGGCCACGATAATCTGACCTGAAGTTGGGAGCTCCTCGCGAAGTACTAGGCGAAGGAAGGTTGACTTACCAGAGCCCGAAAGACCTACAAGGAAGACGAACTCCCCCTTGGCGATATCCAGATCCACACGGTCCAATGCAGGTCGATCCTGTTTCGGATAAACCTTTGTGACGTTCTCAAAGCGAATCAAGCGGACTCCTAACCAACCTAATCTGAGGGTGCAGATACTAACTGTGCGCCATTTTAGGTATCCAACAGGGCCCCATGAGGGAAATACGCGCAAAACCTCCTGTGAAAAAGAGAACGTGAGCGTGAGCGAGGGTAATGAACACCTGAAGTCTGCACTTTAAACAGGTAGCTCGTGAGCGTGAGCGAGGGTAATGATGGCCCAATCCTCGTGCGCACCTTCTATCTCTCGCCTACGGATTGGGCGTCTTCCTATCTCTCGCCTACCGATTAGGCGTCTTCCCTATCTCTCACCAACCGATTCGGCATCGTCCTATCTCTCACCAACCGATTAGGCGTCTTCCCTACTTCTTCTCCATCGGATACCGGCTTCGATAAATCCGTCGATATCGCCATCGAGGGCGCCGGCTGGATTGCCCACTTCGTAGTCGGTTCGAAGGTCTTTGACCATTTGATAAGGCGCAAGCACATACGAGCGCATCTGATTACCCCAGGAACCAGAGTTATCTCCCTTGAGGGCATCCATGCGTGCTCGCTCTTCTTGGCGACGTCGCTCTAATAATTTGGATTGAAGAACGGCCATAGCAGTGGCCTTATTTTGAATCTGTGAACGTTCGTTCTGGCATGAGACCACAATTCCACTTGCCATGTGAGTAATTCTCACAGCGGAGTCGGTTGTGTTCACACCTTGACCGCCCGGGCCAGAGGAGCGATAAACATCCACGCGAATATCTTTTTCATCAATATCAATGTGATCGCTCTGCTCAACTACCGGAACCACTTCTACACCGGCAAAGGAGGTATGCCGTCTGCTCTGCGAATCAAACGGAGAGATGCGTACGAGGCGATGTGTTCCCTGCTCTACCGAGAAGATTCCATAGGCGTAAGGTGCGGAGACTCGGAAAGTTGTTGACTTGATTCCTGCTTCCTCTGCATAGGAGGTCTCAAGCACATCTACCTTGTAATTCTTCCGCTCGCAGTAGCGAAGATACATACGCATAATCATCTCGGCCCAGTCGGCAGCTTCTACTCCGCCCGCCTCTGATCTGATAGTAATCAGGCAGTCGCGATCGTCGTACTCCCCACTGAGCAATGTCTGTACTTCAAGCTCGCGGATTGTGCGCGTAACATCATCAAGTTCTCGACCGGCATCTGCAAGCGCCGACTCATCACCTTCATCTTGGGCTAACTCAAAGAGAATGGGAATGTCTTCTACTCTGCGGCGAATTGTTGTCAATCGGTTAATTGAAGATTGCACCCGCGAGAGCTTGCTCGTAACAGATTGGGCTTTCTCTGGGTCGTCCCAGAGATCGGGGGCACTTGCCTCTTCTTCGAGCACCTTAAAATCATTCTGCAATTTTGGAAGGTTAAGCACCTTTTCAATTCCAGCGAGAGTTCCACTCAATTTCTCAACTTCTGGGGCGAACTCTCTTGGCGGCATGGTGGAAGAATACAACTGATATGACGACGGTTCGCTCCAAGGCAGTGAAGATTGCGACGAGAATGGGGTCGTTCCACGGTTGCTATCCAACAATCCACCTTTGCTATCCAACAATCCACCTTTGCTATCCAACAACAAGGGATTCAGCTTTAACAGTTGCGACAATTCGATAACGTCCGGCTTCGGTGCTTGATTTCCCTGTCCCTCCGCCCAATGTGTTGGGCAAGAACGGAACTGGAACTAGAGGTGGAACATCCACGCCAATCTGCGCTTCAAGTGCATCCATCGCACATTGCCAGGAGAGAACCAGGATTTGTTCGCCTTTGATTCTCTCTGAGGCGATCTCTCTCTCAAATTTGATTCGCGCAGCACCGCAATCAACTGGAACTCGATATAAAGGACCCTGAGGGCTGTCCCGCACAAAGATTCGATCGGAAAGGTAGTACCGTTGCAAATCCAGAGAGTGGGCCGCAGATGAGATTGCCGCTTCTCCCGCATGCGTTAAATCCATCTTCACGACGATGCTTCCCGCGATATCCACGATTGCCATTGAAAGGGTGAGGACAACTAGAAAGAGACCGATCACAAGTAGCGAGATTGATCCCTCGTCATCACGCCTCATTGAACTTAATTCGCTTGCTCTACGAAAACTTCCCCTATTTACATTTTCACCAAGAGGCCTCTCCACATGTGACTTTTCATCTCCGGAAATCTCTCCCTTAGAACTTCCCTCGAACTTAAACAACTCGTGCGCCATTACTGACCAAGACCTTGGGATTAGCCGCTTCACCATGCATCCACCACTTGAGTGGCCGTTGCAACTCTTCCATCCTTCTCCACCGTGATTTGAATTCGGGAATCTGGTTGTAGACATGGGCTACTCGAACATTCCACCGAGTAATGGATTTGATTTCCTGACGATGACGCAGGACCAAGGTTTCTGGCAATTTTCAACACTGTTTCAGTTCGCTGTATTGCGGTATCAAGGTTCGGAGCGGTGGCATAACTTCTCGCCATTTGACGCGCAAGATTGTTCAGAAACATCGATCCTTGGATTGTGGAGTTCAGCTGAGATAAGTAGAGAACCAGAGGTATGAAGAGTGGAATTGCGATTGCAATGAACTCAACTATCGCACTCCCCTCTTCCTGCAGGAGTCGACCTCGAGCCTCGAGGCAAAGGTCTTTCACTTTCACAGTGATCCCTCTTTCATTACAAATGTGCGAACAGCAAAGCGATCCCCGCCCGGAAGCAGTGGCGTGAATGACGGAATCATGAATTCCTCATTTCCGGTAAGCAGCGCGCCCCCTCCCGGTAGCGAAGTGATGCCAGAACTTGGATTTGAAACGCTGTTGAGTTCTGAGTTGCCGTTTATGGCGCCGCCAGAAGGCGCACCACTTCCTGGGGGGACGGCTTGTGAATCTTGGCTGGAGGAGTCATTCTCATTTGAGAAGAGCGCTTGAGAATAGAGCGATGCCTGCGATCTGAATGTCTCTGTCGTTCTTGCGAGCACTCCACTGGCTACTTGCAAGGTTGAGAGGATGAGAATGAGTAGTGGAATCAATACGAGAGCCGGTTCTATGGAGCCATCCTCACCTTTCAATTTCCTAGCAATCGAAAACGTTTTCCACCTGTTATTCACCACCTGTGAATAACTTGCACATAGTCCTTGCAACTGCTTCATCTTTCTCGCTTTCATCTCACATGACATTGTTCGTTCTAATGCAGAGCTCATTCGATCTTGGGTTCGTTCTGATGCAGATCGTTCACGCCTGCACCTATCCACAGACTTGTTCACATCTTGTGGAGTAAAGCGAGCTTGCATATCTTGCGCTTCGCTTTATTCAAATCACTGCTTGGTTCTCACTGCTTGGTTCTCACTGCTTGGTTCTCACTGCTTGGTTCTCACTGCTTGGTTGTCACTGCTTGGTTGTCACTGCTTGGTTTTCACTGCTTTCATGGGGTTACTGTGAAACATCGGCTGAAGAGACGAGATCTTCATGGATGTCCTTCGGCTCATTATTAGGTAACGCTTAACGGACGTTATTCATTGAGTCCAAAGAATTTCGCAATATGCTCGAGATTCTAGGAGCTGCAATAGCCCAAATAGCCGTGACAAGTCCGGTGGTCATCAGAACCACGAGTACCCACCCAGGAACATCACCCTCTTCATTTTCGACAATAGTGTGGAGTCGGTCACCAATTTCGACTCGATAGATGCTGCTCTTGGCGCTCACTCTCAGAAAGAGTTCAACTAATCTCTCTGTCCATCTACATATGTATTCCGAAATCGCAGAATGCGAAACTTTATTATTCATTCAATTCCTACTTTCTTTGGTTGCTCTCATTGATTTGATCGATTCGAAGTGCTCTTACTTTCTTGGTCTGCGTTGGTCTGCGTTGGTCTGCGTTGGTCTGCGTTGGTCTGCACTTTCCCCACAAAATTTCTTCGTCCCCTGTTTAAGACCCAAGTCATGTGGCGATTGCTCCGCTCAATCCGTAGTAAGACGGCCAAAGGGCGAAGAGGATCGATATCGGCAAAATGAGAAAGACAACCGGGATCATGAGCGCAATCTCCGCTTTTCCAGCTTTCTCTAGAACTCGGAGCCGTTGGGCCGTTCGAATCTCTTCCACCTGTCGGGTCACCACATCTGATAAACCGGTTCCACGCTGAACTGCAATGACGAGTGAATCCGCAAACCTTCGCACCGACTTTAAATCGCTGACTTGGGTGAGGGCATCCAGAGCGCTGGCAAAACTCAAACCATCTTTCATTTCAGCGATGATTGGCTTCAACAATTTCGAAAACTCACCTTGAGAATGCTCCCCAACTAATTCAAGTGCGCTAGATGGACTCATGCCTCCTGAGATCAATATTGAGAAAACCTCAACAAGTGAGGGGAACTCCAGTTCCATCTGACTCTGCACTTTCTTGGTCACTCTTGCTTGAATCAATTTTCCAGTTGCTAATTCAACGTCATAGGAAAACTCGTGATAGAGAAGAAGTGCGAGATAGCCGATGATTGGTGACATTGCAATGAGCGCGAAGAAAAATTTCATTGGAAGACCCTCGGGGTCTCCGGCAGCCGCCCTGCCCGGTGCATCCACAAAAAGGCGAGAAGACTCATGACGACTCCGATTACTAGGACAGCTGCGCCAGCAGCAGTTGAGTAGGCAGCTCGAGTGTTTGGTTGAAGCCAGAGCACACTCAGTAGTAACCAGGGTGCGACAGATGCAACGGCGGCTGAATTGCGGATCCACCCGTGTTTGACGCGAATCTCTTCTTTCATCGCTATTTCGCTACGGATGAAATTTCCAAGAGTTCGAAGTGTGACAGTTGTATCTCTACTTCCCGTACTCCGAGCAAAGTCAAGTACCTCGCAAATTTGATCAGCCATCGCTTCATCAAAGTAGGTCTTAATAAGCGCGAGAGTGGCTTTCATGTCGCCGTCGCTTCGAAGCATCTCCTTGCATTCTTTGAATAGCTCACGGGTTAGCTCCGGTCCTCGAGTCTCGAGCCCTTCAATGGATTCAGCGATTGATAATCCAGAGTGAAGGCCAGAAATCATTAAATCCAGTATCTCCGGCCATGCATTCACGAGTTCCCTTCTGCGACGCTGACTTCCTTGTTTTGCTTTCAAAATCGGGAAAACGTAGACCAACGCGGCGGCGCTTATAGCAATCACGAGAGAGTGAGAAATGAAGCCGACGACAAGCAGGGTTGTCCAGGTTCGTAACCAAACTCTGCTTCCTTTGATTTTGCGGTGCGTGTCCGGGGTGCTTCGTCCCTTGGCGATTAACGTCCCCTCAGCGCGGTGAACGGACTGGGATGCACTTTGTCCCTTGGCGATTAACGTCCCCTCTGCGCGGTGAACGAACTGGGATGCACTTTGTCCCTTGGCGATTAACGTCCCCTCTGCGCGGTGAACGGATTGGGATGCGCTTCTTCCCTTACTCGAACTTGTTCCCTGTGCGAAGCGATCGGAGCTGCTCTTTATTCTCTGACCCGTCCCCTCATTCGGTAATGGGTCACTCTCCCTTTGAAAGACTTTCTCCTCATTTGATTGGTTCTCGCTGAAGCTCACTTTGATGATGCTCCGTCGCTGAAGAATTTGAATCATGAGAAAATTGAATATCTCCTGAATTGCATCGCCAAGTCTCACAGCCAATGGTTCTCTTGAGCGGTGCTTGTAAGACTTGCTCATAACATCGCCGAACGAGACGATAGGATCTCTTCTACATTGGCCAGTCCTCTTACATACGCACCGGCGGAATAATGGAAAATCGATTCACTTTCAAGGTTGTTTCCCTCAATGCGTCCAGTGACGTGCAGAACTTCTGTGATGCGTCTACTCTGGCTTTGGGCTCCCTCGATTCCGGTGGCAACTTCCCGCTGAGAATGTGAAATCCCAGTTGCATGCGAATGCATTATCTGAGCGTTGAACCCCTTACCCTCGCCCGGCAATCCAGCGTTGAACCCCTTGCCCTCGCCCGGCGATCCAGCGTTGAACCCCTTACCCTCGCCCGGCAATCCAAAGTGCGGAAGAGCGCGCTCACCCGAAGTTGAGACTCCATTGGGATTTGAAACTAGTGAAGTGTGAACAATGAGATCAATGCACGAAGCAATCATCGGTAGAACGAATTCATGCGAGATATTGCTTCCTGCAAGCAGTGGAAGTGTTTGCAACTTTGCTAGCGCATCACGACCAGAATTTGCATGGATCGTTCCCATCCCCGGCAGACCTGAGTTAAGGGCAATCAGAAGATCTAACGATTCTGCCTCCCGTATTTCGCCCACGATTATGTGTGACGGTCGCATCCGGAGAGCTTCCTTAATGAGTTTCCTAAGTGGAATTTCTCCCTCGCCTTGCAAGTTTGGCGAGCGCGTTTGCAAAGCAACACAATCAGGGAGTTGGGGCTTAAGTTCAAAGACTTCTTCGATGGTTATTACCCGTGAATTCAAGGGAAGCGAGCTCACGAGAGAATTCAGCAACGTGGTCTTACCCGCTTGGGTCGAACCACTCACCAGAATGTTCAGACCAGCGTTAACGGCTCTCTCAAGGAAACCAGCAACCTGCTCGTCCATAACACCAAGGAGCTGAAGATCCCTGAGAGATCTGGATCTCATCAAATGCTTTCGAATATTTACCGCCCAGTGTTCGGCGGTTACTTCCGGAATCGCAACGTGTAACCGGCTGCCGTCAGGAAGCCGTGCATCAACGAACGGGTGGGAGAGATCCAAGCGTCGTCCTCCCCACATGAGCAGCCGTTCAATCAGATCTCGCACCTCAACATCAGTCATGACGATATTGGTTAAAAAACTTCTGCCGCTTTGTGCTGCGAAGATTCTGTTTGGGGAATTAATCCAAATCTCCTCAACTTTTTCATCGGCCATGAGCCCGGCCAACTTTCCAAATTGACGAAAACTATCTGACTGAGAAACCATCTCGGGAATTTGGTGAGTGGGTGGAATTTGGTGAGTGGGTGGACTGAGCCTCTGACTCTCTCTCCAGCTATCGGAGATGGGGGCCGATTGTTGAGGGATCTGATCTACCAGCGGGGTGGCTAGCAGTGGAGGGATCTGATCCACCATCGGGGTGGCTACCAGTTGAGGGTTCCAATCCGCTGTCGGAGTGGCTACCAGTTGAGGGTTCTGCGCCCCTTTAATGGCAGTCAAAGATTGAGAATTCTGCATCAAAGGTTCCCTTGAAGGGTACGAGCCACCGTGAATGAGGGGTGGGAGCGTTCCGAAATTTTCTGAAGTAGCCATGGGCAGAGGAAAGCGCATTTCTGGCAATCGCGAAAAGGTTATCCACCGGTGAAGGCATCTAAAAACTTCCTTTGTGGAAAAGGCAAATT
>CAINVP010000107.1 GCA_903854185.1 uncultured Actinomycetes bacterium | reverse complement strand
GTACGATTCGAAGTTACCTTCAAACCAGAACCACTGCGAGTCGCCCTCATAGGCCAAGATGTGAGTCGCGATGCGGTCCAAGAACCAGCGATCGTGCGAGATGACCACTGCACAACCAGGAAATTCAAGGAGCGCATTCTCAAGTGAACCGAGCGTCTCGACGTCGAGATCATTTGTTGGCTCATCGAGCAGGAGCACATTTCCACCTTGCTTCAACGTAAGAGCGAGGTTCAAACGGTTGCGCTCACCTCCGGAGAGAATGCCAGCAGGCTTCTGTTGATCAGGTCCTTTAAAACCAAAGGCCGACACGTATGCGCGGGATGGCATCTCAACATTTCCTACCTTGATGTAATCAAGGCCATCTGAGACAACCTCCCAGAGCGACTTCTTAGGATCAATGCCCTCGCGCGACTGATCAACGTAGGAGATCTTTACTGTCTCGCCAAGTTTTACAGTTCCGCTATCTGCTGGTTCAAGACCAAGAATTGTCTTGAAGAGCGTGGTCTTTCCGGCGCCGTTTGGTCCAATGATTCCAACAATTCCGTTGCGAGGTAGCGAGAAGGAGAGATCATCAATAAGGAGACGATCGCCAAAACCCTTCTTCAAGTGATCTACTTCGACGACAACATTTCCTAGGCGAGGCCCAGGTGGAATCTGAATCTCTTCGAAGTCGAGCTTACGAGTCTTATCTGCCTCGGCCGCCATCTCTTCATAGCGTGCCAGACGCGCCTTGGATTTAACCTGACGGCCCTTCGCATTCATGCGAACCCATTCAAGTTCTTCTGCCAGGCGCTTCGCGCGCTTGGCATCTTTCTGTCCCTCAATTTTCAGACGGGTTGCCTTTGTCTCGAGGTAGGTTGAGTAGTTACCCTCGTAAGGATAAGCACGACCGCGGTCGAGCTCGAGAATCCATTCAGCGACGTTATCCAAGAAGTACCTATCGTGCGTGATCGCAACGACAGTGCCTGGATACTTTGAAAGGTGTTGTTCAAGCCAGAGAACAGATTCGGCGTCAAGGTGGTTAGTAGGTTCATCGAGGAGTAAAAGATCTGGAGCTTCTAGTAATAACTTACAGAGTGCGACGCGGCGCTTCTCACCACCAGAGAGAACCTTCACATCAGCATCAGGCGGTGGGCAACGGAGGGCATCCATCGCCTGCTCGAGTTGTGAATCAAGATCCCAGGCATTGCGGTGATCAAGCTGTTCTTGCAGCGTGCCCATCTCGGCAAGCAAGGTGTCGTAATCCGCGTCTGGGTTTGCCATCTCTTCCGAGATTTCATTGAAACGCTTCATCATCGCCATGGTCTCGCCGACGCCATCTTGCACATTCTCAAGGACGGTCTTCGACTCATCAAGATGCGGCTCCTGCAGGAGGATTCCTACTGAGTAACCAGGGGTAAGAAAGGCCTCACCATTGGATGGCTGTTGTAGCCCGGCCATAATTTGAAGGACTGTGGACTTACCAGCACCGTTCGGTCCAACAACGCCGATCTTGGCACCTGGATAGAACGCGAGCGTTACATCATCCAAAATTACCTTGTCGCCGTGCGCTTTACGCGCCTTCTTCATCGTATAAATGAACTCAGCCATGAGGCCAACCCTACCTTGTTGAGTTCAACCCTTCAGAATCTCGGTAAGATTGCACCTGTTAATGCGCCTGTAGCTCAGTCGGATAGAGCACCCGCCTTCTAAGCGGGTTGTCGCAGGTTCGATTCCTGCCAGGCGCGCATCTGCCGCAGTTATTGCGGAACTGGGAAGACCTCAAATGAGGCCGAGGCGATTACATCATCCACTGATAGGCGCCAGGTAAAGCGGCCAGGTTGCTGGAAGAGTGGCGGAAAGTTGAAGGCCATAGGGATACGTTGAGCACTCCCGGATTTAACTCCTGCAGGCACATTTACCTCCATATCAGCCTCTAACTTCAATGGATTGCTTCCATCTGGGCAATATGGATGGCCATCTGCATCAACGCATTCAAGTGTTGCGTGCAACTTATGGTCGGTGAGATCTGTTGTGACTTCCAAGATTGCGCCGATTGCACTGGGGGCGCCGATGCCGATATGCGACCAACCCGCGCCAAGCACAGAGAGTTTTCCTTGGTAGACCTGGGCGCTATCGCAGAGGAACATCGTTATCTCAATCATGAGAACAGTCTATGCACATGAGTTGATTTCGGGCATAAAAAGACCCACATCCCCCCTCAGGAATGTGGGTCTCTCTAGTTATTTATTGGATTAGTTGCTTGAGAGCTTTGCGATCAAAGCCTTATCTGTTGCAAGCAATGAACCTGTGATTGTTGTGTACTGAAGTGCTGGGTTTGATGCTGGGCACTTAGGATCAAGAATCGCGGTGAGAAGTGACTTCGCAGCAACAGCCTTATCGCCTGTCGCAGCTGTATCTACAAGAGCGTAAGAAACGATACCGAGAAGGTATGCGCCCTTATCTGTTGTCTCATAGTTGAAGGTCAACTTTCCATCTGCAGATGCTGTTGCTGAGCTCAAGAATGCAGCTGTTCCGCCAGCATCTGGTGCCTGGTATGAACCTGAAGCATTCTGAATCTGTGCAAGGCCAAGCTTCTGAGCTGAAGCGAATGAAGCTTCCATGTAACCGATTGAGTATGGAACCTTCTTTACTAGAGCTGCAACGTTTGATGAACCTGTTGCTGACTGGAAGCGTCCGAGGTTACCTGTTCCGTTGATTGAACCAGGGAATACTGAAGCGAATGAACCTGATGAAGCCTTTGTCCATACTGTTGGGAACTTCTTGATGAACATGTTAACGAGATTCTGTGTTGAACCTGAAGAGTCAGCACGGTAGATGACTGTGATCTTCTGGTTTGGAAGTGTGTAGTAACGCTTTACTGACGTTGTCTTTGCAACTACTGGAGCGCCCTTTGAATCCTTGACGACGTTACCCTTTGCATCCTTCTTGAAGGTTACGACATCTGAAGTTGTGTTGTTATCAGCTGCGATCTCTGGGTCATTCCACATTGTGACGTTACCTGCGAAGATGTCAGAGAGGGTCTTTGTTGATAAGTAAAGCTGCTTTGATGAATTCAAGTGGTAAGCAATCGCGAGCGGAGCTGCAACTACTGGGATATGAAGGATTGTTGACTTCGCTGGCGCATATGTTGCATCTGAGAAGTTGAAATCGCCGATACCTGCATCAGCATTCTTACGGCCTGTTCCGGATCCGCCACCGCTGTATGTAACAGTGTTTCCGGTTGCTGTCTGCCAATCAGCCTTGCAAGCATCGATTAGTGGACCAGCAAATGTTGAACCAGCACCTGTGATTGAAACAGCTGCGAAAGATGTTGTTGCAGCCAAGATTGATGTAGCAATCGCAACTGTTGCGATCTTCATCGAGCGTGAAAGCTTCATGTATTCCCTTTCATAAATCCTTGCGGACCGGTTATCTCTTAACCTCTGAACGTGGACAAAGTAAAACACCCCCCGAGAAACGGAGGGTGTTCAGAGTCTTAACGGGCGATTGTTCTTAGGTGAACAATCGGTAAACGAGATTAACCAAAGCGACCTGTGACGTAGTTCTCGGTCCGCTTATCGCGAGGACGAGAGAAGATCTCATTGGTATTGCCCATCTCAATCATTTCACCTGGGCCACCGTCTGAGAGGAAGAAGGCGGTGTAATCAGATACGCGCGCTGCCTGCTGCATATTGTGCGTAACGATGATGATGGTCATTGAGGATGAGAGGTGAGAGATTGTCTCTTCCACCTTCAAGGTTGATCCTGGATCGAGAGCAGAGCAAGGCTCATCCATCAAGAGAACTTGTGGTCGCACTGCGAGCGAACGAGCAATGCAAAGACGCTGTTGTTGTCCGCCAGATAGTGCGCCACCGTAAGTATTAAGGCGGTCCTTCACTTCATTCCATAGGCCAGCGCGCTCGAGGCACTCCTGGAGAAGATCATCCTTATTCTCAACTTTGAGGTTAGCGAGCTTCAGACCTGCGAGAACATTCTCGGCAATTGTCATTGATGGAAATGGGTTTGGCTTCTGGAAGACCATGCCGACCTTGAGGCGAATCTTCGTTACATCTACACCTGGGTCATAGATATCGTGGCCATCGAGAAGAACTTGACCAGCCATCGCTGCCGTCGGAATAAATTCGTGCATTCGGTTCAGTGTGCGAATGAACGTTGACTTGCCACAACCTGATGGGCCGATAAGTGCGGTGACGGTGCCAGCCCAGAAGTCGAGTGAGACATCTTTGAGGACATGCTTCTGTCCGAACCAAGCATGAATGCCGCGGGCCTCCAGGCCAACGCCGAGTGCATGCTCTGCAGGTTGGTGGTTAGCCGCCACTCCTGCTAACGAAGTATTTTGGATCTGAGTATCCATCTCTGGCTTCTCGCTTTCGTCGCTCATTTAGAGGTCCTTCTCCCACCGAGGAAACGTGCAAGTGCGAAGAGCACAAGCACAATAACAAGTAGCACCAAGATGCCGGTCCAAGCGCGTTGGAAAGATTCGTCAGTGCCAGCACTGAGGCCCTTCCAGATATAAAAGGGTAGCGTTCCCATAGGGCCACTGAATAGGTTCCAGTTCGTTGTATCTCCGCCGCCTGTGAGGAGAACGATTGGCGCCGTCTCGCCAGCAACGCGAGCAACTCCAAGAATCATTGCGGT
>CAINVP010000106.1 GCA_903854185.1 uncultured Actinomycetes bacterium | reverse complement strand
CTGCATGGAAAACCTCATGTCATTACTGCCCATTCGCTCGAGCCAGATCGGCCCTGGAAAGCCGAACAACTAGGCGGCGGTTACCGAATCTCATCTTGGGCAGAGAAGACTGCATACGAAGCCGCTGATGCAATCATTGCGGTAAGTAACGGGATGCGTCGTGATGTCCTGAGAGCTTATCCATCGTTAGACCCGGCGAAGGTGCATACAATTCTCAATGGCGTCGATACGATTAAGTACGCCCCTACCGACGATCCAGCGCTGCTAGAGCGCCTGGGAATTAATGGACGTTATGCCATCTTCGTCGGACGCATTACCCGCCAAAAGGGTCTCGGCCACCTACTTCGCGCGTGGCGGGAAGTTGATCCATCGCTCGGTCTGCTCATCGCAGCAGGAAGTCCGGATGAACCAGCCATCGGCGAGGAGATTGGCGGTTTAATTGCTGAACTTCAACGTGAACGGAAGAACATCTGGTGGCAAGAACAGATGCTCCCCCAACACGAACTCAAAGTTCTCCTCTCTCAATCTGAATTCTTTATCTGCCCATCGATTTACGAGCCGCTTGGTATCGTCAACCTAGAAGCGATGGCTTGTCAGACTGCGGTGCTTGCTTCAGATGTTGGTGGTATCCCCGAAGTTGTACTCGATGGCGTGACAGGTGAGCTCGTCCACTATGACGGAGATGCAGAGCGATTTGAGAGCGCCCTCACCTTGAAGATCAACTCCTTCGCTGCCCGACCAAGTGACTTGGAGGCTTATGGCCGCGCGGGCCGCAAACGCGCGATTGCTGACTTCTCGTGGGATGCAATAGCAGACCAGACCATCGCTCTCTACTCCTCTCTCCATCAGCGCTAGCACCTCGTTAGGAAGTTATGTCACGTAAGAATTGGTTTCTCTTTATCTTTGTTGGCTTCGTCTGGGGCATCCCTTACCTGTTGATGAAAGAGGCGGTGCACGAGGTCTCGCCATACATCATCGTCTTTTCACGGACCATTATTGGTTCAGCAATCCTCATTCCCATTGCCTTACGACGTGGCACTCTTCGCCAAGCCTTTGGAAAGAATTTTAAATTTGTTGCTCTTTACGCAATCGGCGAGATGGTCTTCCCATGGATATTCATCACAAGTGCAGAGAAGAAAATCACCTCCGGTTTAGCTGGCCTCCTGGTAGCGACCGTCCCAATTTGGTCGGCAATTCTCGCCTCGCTTCGAGGTGACAAGTCCGTATGGCATGCCAAACGCCTTGCAGGAATGGTTCTAGGATTCGTCGGCGTTGGACTTGTAGTTGGAATCGAGAGTTTCAAGGGGCACCAAGATGGTCTCTCCATCGCAATCGTAATTCTTGCCGCGATGGGTTACGCCTCAGCCGTGACCATGCTGACTGCGAAGTTGCCCGGTGTTGATGGCGTTGCAATCAACGGTGTTGCCATGCTGCTAACAGCGATGATTTACACGCCGCTCTCACTCACGCATTTGCCGGCGCACCTGCCTTCTTCAAAGGCGCTGCTCTCTCTCCTCGTGCTTGGCCTCGTACCTACGGCTTTAGCCTTCTACTTCTTCTTCATTCTGCTCTATGACATTGGACCTGCACGAGCAAGCCTGGTCACCTATCTCAATACGGCGTTCGCAGTGTTGCTGGGCATCATTTTTCTACATGAGCAGCTGACAACCGGAATCATTATTGGTCTTCCACTTGTTCTTATCGGCTCTTTCTTTGCAAGCCGAAAAAGTGAGGCGCGGGTGCGAGACGTTACTCCGTAAATCCCATACGGGCTAACGCCTTAGGGTCACGTTGCCACTCTTTAGAAATCTTTACATGGAGTCCAAGAAATACCTTGGCATCTAAGAAGGCCTCAATCCCAAGTCGGGATTTTGTGCCAATCTCTTTTAGCCGTGAACCCCTTGGACCAATAATAATGCCCTTCTGGCTATCGCGCTCCACATGAATTGTGGCGTGGATATCGTAGAAATTCTTATCCTCGCGCTTTGCATATTCATCCACGGTGACCATGACAGAGTGAGGTAACTCTTCATAGAGGTCGGCAATGGCGGCCTCACGAATCCACTCGCAAATCATTAACTCTGTCGCCTGATCAGTTGTGATGTCCTCTGGATAGAGCGAGGGTGATTCGGGCAGATGCTTTGATAGCAATTCCAGCAGAAGGTCGGTTTGTTCAAGATTCTTTCCAGATACTGGAATAATTTCTTCAGCAGTAATGGCTTTTTTTTCAAGTAGCGATTGCACATCGAGCAATTTCGCCATTAATGCATCTGGCTTGACTAGGTCAACTTTTGTAACTGCAACGTAGACTCGACGAATTTTAGCCAAACTATCGAGAATATATTCATCACCGGCTCCGATGGTCTCATTTGCTGGCAGGCAGATTAGCGCTGCATCTACCGATTCCAGACTCTCTGTCACCATCGCATTGAGGCGATTTCCGAGCAAGGTCTTTGGCTTATGGACGCCGGGAGTATCTACGAGAATCATTTGGAAATCAGGGCGCGTGATAATCCCGCGGATTGGGTTTCGCGTTGTATTGGGGTGATGAGAGGTAATGACAATCTTCTTACCTACGAGCGCATTCACTAAGGTGGACTTTCCCGTATTTGGCCTGCCGACGACCGCAACGAAACCAGACTTATGTGAACTCATGTCCTTATTCTCTCACTATAACGGCTCAATCAACTGCACTACCTCTTGCGCGCATGTGACCAACTCGGCCTTCCGTTCGGTAATAAGAGCGTGACAGCCTGCACTTGTAGGTGAGGTGATAGGTCCTGGAATAGCCATTACTGGTCTAAATAACTCTCCAGCATCACGAGCCGTGCGGATAGATCCACTACGAAGTGCTGCTTCCACAACGATTGTGCCTAGTCCGAGAGCTGCAATGATTCGATTTCGTATGAGGAATCGGTGGGGCAGGGCGTGCACTTCTGGCAAAACCTCAGAGAGAAGTACTCCCTCAGCACAGATCGCATCAAAGAGTCTTCCATTCGATGCCGGGTAGATATCGCTGACGCCGCCACCTAAAACTGCCACGGTGATTCCATCTGCAGCCAGGGCTCCCCTGTGCGCATCCGAATCGATGCCGAGAGCGCCACCACTGATCACCAGGTAATCTCGATCAGCGAGAGAGCTAGCGAGTTCACTCGCTACCCGTGAACCGTACGAGGTTGGATTTCGACTTCCAACAATGGAGATGCTCCGAGTGAGATTATTGAGCGCGAGCCGATTCCCCTTGGCAATTAAGGCGAACGGTGGAGCAAGTAATTGATTTAGCGCCTCTGGCCAGTCACTTTGAAGTGGAGTGATGAGGTGATATTCGCCAAGAGATTCTCTTAACTGTTCGAAAGATATCTTCCTTGCCATGGCTTGTATTCGGTCCGCGCCGTGTTTTCCATCCTGATAAGCCTGGTCGAGAATTCTTTGTAAAAGTCCTTCGGCTCCGTGCCTAGCCAGCTCACCACACCAGAAGCGGGAATTTCCTTCGATGAGCGCTAACAGACTGAGCCTTGCTCGATCATCGCTATTCATCCATCTTCTCTCATCTTTATCCCACCTCACCTAGTCGCATGTGAAGGGCAAGCTCAACATCGTCAATACGTGGGAATTCTCCACCTCGTGCATCAACAATGCTCCAGGCCAACCGTAGAACTTTATGAAAACCACGTGCACTTATCCGCTGAGTATCGAGAGAGCGATGCAGAATCGCCATCGCATCTCTGGATGCAGCAAATCGTCTTCGTAGCGCAGCAGATGGAATCTCCGAATTTAATCTCCAACCTAATCCAGCGAATCGTTCAGCAGATTGTCCGCGTGCGTTGATAACCCGTTGGCGGATGAGAGCGCTACTCTCCGGAAGTTCCTCACTCACCAACTCGGCACGGGTTGGGTTATCCACAAGTGCATGGATATCAATACGATCTCTGAGTGGACCAGAGATTCGCTCGCCGTAGCGCTTGATAACCGAGGGCGCACATTCGCACCCGGCTGCGCGACCAGAATATTTTCCACACGGGCATGGATTCGCTGCAAGTACGAGAAGAAATGAAGAAGGAAAGTGCACGGTTCCTGATGCCCGCGATATGGCAACGCTTCCTTTTTCAAGGGGCTCGCGGAGCGCATCGAGCGTGCCAGCTTTGCACTCTGGCGCCTCATCGATGAAGAGAACTCCCCTATGCGAGAGTGAGATTGCACCAGGCCTCACACCATGGGCACCGCCACCAATCAGCGCCACTTGGGTGATGGAGTGATGCGGAGCTACAAACGGTGGCCTGCTAGAGAGTGGATTCCGAGCTTCAATCTCGCTCGCCACAGAATGGATGGCTGCTATTTCTAGGCTCTCCTCCGATGTAAGCGGCGGCAAGATGGTTGGAATTCGTGATGCGAGCATCGTCTTTCCCGTCCCTGGGGGTCCAACGAGAAAGAGGTGATGCCCTCCCACTGCGGCTATTTCTGCTGCAAACTTCGCACCGCGTTGACCTGCGATATCAGAGAAGTCAATCCTCGGCTCATTCTCTTCGTTCAATTGTTCACTATGCGATTTAGCAACAACTTCGGGAAGTCCGGTCTCGAAGAATTGGACAATCTCCACCAAGGTGGCGATTCCATAACTTCTCACCTGCGGTAATAGCGAGGCCTCCGTTGCGTGGCCGATGGGGATGACGGCACGATTACTACCGTTACTTGATGCAGCAAGAAGTGAAGGCAGAACGCCCCGAACACTTTTGATACTTCCATCGAGGGCCAGCTCGCCAAGAAATATAGTTCTATCGAGATCACTATCTGGAACGAGGGTTCCTTGCGCCAGCAGAATCGCTACTGCAATCCCTAAGTCAAAGTGCGAGCCAGACTTTGGCAGCCATGCCGGAGACATAGAGACAGTAACTTTCTGTTTTGGCCAGGTAAAGCCCGAGTTCACTATCGCTGAGCGCACCCGTTCTCGCGACTCAGAGAGCGCCGAATCCGGCAGGCCTAAGAGAACATAACTTGGGAGGCCATCGGCAATATCCACCTCAATCTCAACTATCTGCCCCGCAATTCCTTGAAGCGCGATTGATTTCACTCTCGCAACAGGCATCAGAGCACATCAGCTCGATAATCAATGTATGGCTCTTCACCCTTAATGAGAAGCACACCCGCGCAATCAACGCGGTAACTCCGCCCACCGCCATGCTCTTGTAGCCAAGCTCGAGCTAACTTTCGCAGTCGAATCGCCTTTTGCAGATGTACTGCCTCCAACGGTTCACCAAAGCGCAGTGAACTTCGAGTCTTAACCTCGACAAAGATGACGATTCCCTTGGGAGAGAGCGCAATGAGGTCAATCTCACCGAAAGTTGTTCGCCAGTTTCGTTCAATAATTCGATTTCCAGATTCTTCAAGATATCTAGAAATAATCTCTTCACCCTGGGCACCAAGTAACTGATTCGCATTCACAGGTGCACGGTAGGGAGTTCAATCGCCCTAAAATTAATTGCGATGAAATCTGTGGAGAACTTTCTCACGTTGAAAACGGTCTTATGCGAGTAGCGCTCTCACATTTGCAAAAGACTTCCTATGTACCGGACTTACGCCACAGAGTTCGAGCGCCTTCGTATGTTTTGCGGTGATGTAGCCCTTATGAGCGGCAAAGCCATACTCTGGATATTGAAGATCTAAATCTCTCATGATGCGATCTCTGTGCACTTTCGCAATAATGGAGGCAGCGCCGATTGACATCGAAACCTGGTCGCCCTTCCACACTGCAAGTGAGGGTGTAGCCAATCCTGCGATGGCATAACCGTCAGTCAAGATGTAATCAGGTGCCACAGATAGCGCTGCAATCGCCCGTCGCATCCCCTCGAGGTTGCACTTATGGAGTCCAAGCGAATCTATCTCTTCCGGTGAAATTTCAACAATGCTCAAGGCGAGGGCGCTCTCTGAAATCTTGGTGAATAACTCTTCCCGCTTCAGCTCACTCAACATTTTAGAGTCGCGAATCTCCGTGAGTGAGGGATCGTTTATGTCGCGAAGGATTACCGCCGCGATAACTAGAGGACCGGCACATGGGCCGCGACCAGCCTCATCTACGCCTGCAATTGTGGAAATTCCGCTCTGAAGAAGTTCGCTATCAATCTTTCCGAGGCGAGCCATGAAAAGTACGCGGGTGTATTACTTTTTCGGCGTTACGACTGGAAGTTTAGAGAGGTCATGACCAGATGAAAGGAAGGTAATGTGACTAAACGGCCAGACAACTGCCACGGCTCGGCCGGTGACATGCGAGAGTGGAACCATTCCCTTATGAATATCATCGGTATGAAAGCGTGAATCCGCACTTGCACCGCGATGATCGCCCATAACCCAGATATAACCTTTAGGCACAGTCACATCGAAAGTTGAATCACTTGGTTTGTTTCCAGCAAAGATATATGGCTCATTCACCGATACGCCGTTTACTGTAAGTCGACCTTGAGTATCGCAACAGATGATGTGATCTCCGCCTACGCCAATAACTCGCTTGATGAGATATTGCTTCGCAGGATCAGGAAGGATTCCCACTGCAACAAGTGCATCCTTCACCAATACGACGGGACGCGAGCCGGTCTCTGTGGGAGCCTGGCCAAGCCATTGAGCGGGATCGCGGAATACGACGACCTCTCCCCGTTTGATATCAGAGAAGTAATTTGCAAATTTATTTACAGCGATGCGATCGCCAACTTTTAACGTGTTCTCCATCGATCCAGATGGGATGAAGAAGAAATGAATGAAAAAGGTCTTAACAATCAACGAGACGACAATCGCAGAAATTGCGATGATTG
>CAINVP010000105.1 GCA_903854185.1 uncultured Actinomycetes bacterium | reverse complement strand
ATCATCTTCATGTGCGTAATAGAGATCCACATAATCTGTCTGAAGCGCAGCCAATGATTCATCGATGGCTGCCGCGATATTGTTCGCCGCCAGACCTGGGCGAGTTGAAAGTTTGGCAACCTTTGTTGCGATTACCATCTCTGAGCGATTGCCTCGAGCCTTCATCCACTCACCGATAATTGCCTCTGAATCGTGGCCCTTGTTGCCTGGTGCCCACTCTGAGTACATATCTGCGGTGTCAATGAAGTTGCCGCCGTGTGCAGCGTAAGCGTCAAGAACAGCGAAGGACTCCTCTTTATTTGCTGACCATCCGAATACATTGCCACCGAGGCAGAGCGGATGAACAGCTAGGTCGGTCTTTGGGAGGGTTAACTTTAAGCTCATGCGGTAAATCTAATAAGGTTCTCGCATGTCACCAAATGGAGCGAACGAAGCAATCTGGGTCGCAGGCGAGGCGCTGATCGATCTCATTCCCACCCAACGCTTGGGTGAGAATCGAATCCCAATCGTCGGTGGCGGCCCAGCAAACTCGGCCCGCGCGCTCTCCCGCCTTGGAATGAACGCTTACTTTATCGATGGCATCTCGACCTCTGAATATGGCGAGATGGCAAAGCAGGTACTGCTTAGCGATGGTGTTAATCTCGACCACGCAAATTTCTCCGATGCACCAGCTGGTACCGCAAAGGTCTCACTCGATGCAAATGGTGGCGCAAGTTATATCTTTACACTTGAAGGTACCGCCACCTTTAACTTCAACCGAAGTTGGTTACCCGAGCCAAGTGCTGGAAATCCCGCAGCTTTACTACTCGGCACTCTTGGATTGCTCGTTGAGCCAGGTGCTACAGAGCTCTTCGAGTGGAGTAAGTCTGTTGCCAAATTTGCTCCAATCATCCTTGATCCAAATATTCGATCCTCAGTCTTGAGCGACCGCGCTGAATACCAAGAGATAGTGGATAAATGGGTCGCCATCTCGCAGGTAGTTAAGGTCAGTGAAGATGACATTGCCTGGCTCTATCCCGCTCTCTCGCAGGGCGAGGTCGCAGAATTATGGCTTAACGCGGGCGTGAAGTTAGTCGTGATTACTCTTGGCGCAAACGGAATTACCGCCTTCACACGTGAGGGAGGGGTCAGCGTTCCAGGCGTGAAGGTGGAGGTTGTAGATACTGTTGGGGCGGGGGACACGGTAGGCGCCATCATCACTGAGGCAGTTGTTAAAGATGGATTAGCACATCTGCATGGCGAGCTATTGAAATCCGCCTTGACGCGGGCAGCGGCCGCTGCGGCGATTACTTGTTCACGGGTAGGTGCACAGCCGCCTTTTGCTAGTGAACTTACCGTAGGGTGATTCAATGCAGAATATAGATGGCGCAGAGATTTCGATTGCTATTGATTTAGATCAAGGCGCACGTATCGCATCCTTACAGTGGCGCGACTTGCAATTTGCGGTCCCCTTTCGTGGAACACCTCTTTCGTGGGGTTGGTATGCAATGGCTCCTTGGGCAGGGCGGATTGCCGACGGACTTCTCTACGATAAGAATGATGATGAGATTATCCTTCCAACGAATTGGTCGCCGCCACACGCAATTCATGGCTTCGGTTTTCACTCTTCCTGGGAAGAGACTGGAACAGGCCGGGCACGTCTTATTCTGCCGGAGCCATATGGCGGTGCTGTCGTTGAGCAACATATTGAAATTCTGGATGATGCGGTTCGGTGGTCTCTTGAATATGAAGCGAATGGTTGCGAACTTCCTGCGTGGCTAGGTTTTCATCCGTGGTTCCCGCGCGAACTCGAGCGTGGCGATATGGCAGAGGTTGAGTTCAACGCCCTCCATATGATGGAACGCGGAGATGAAGGAGTTCCCACTGGTGAACTGATCGCACCCAAGCAAGAGCCATGGGATGACGCCTTTACCGATATTCGCGGAGTTCCATCGGTCGTTTGGCCCGGCGCTGCTCGTATCAGCATTGAGAGTGATGCTCCATATTGGGTCGTCTATACCGAAGATCCTGACGGAGTCTGCATCGAACCTCAGACTGCCCCACCAGATGCGGCAAATCTTGGTATTACTGGCGATCACTACATTGAGGCGCTTTTCACATTCTCGGAAGAGTTCGAGTAAGACCGGGTCATTGATTAAGGTGAATTAACCCGAGAGAATGGGTTTTATGAAGCAGATAAATCGCGAGCATCTTAAAAAGTTAATGGCTAAAGAAGAGGAACGCTTCCTCGTTCTGCATCCCAAGAGCGGAGCGCTCTTCGCAGAAGCTAAATCTGTGATGACAAATGGTGTTCCCATGTCGTGGATGTCGAAGTGGCCCGGTGCTTATCCGCTCTTTGTTGACTCGGCGCATGGCGCTTACTTCACCGATGTCGACGGCATAAAATATATTGACCTCTGCTTGGGTGATACTGGCTCCATGACTGGCCACTCACCAAAGGCGACTGTGGCAGCAATTACCGCTCAGATGGAGCGCGGAATTACCGCGATGCTCCCAACTGAAGATGCGCTCCTGGTTTCAAAGGAGCTCGCCCGCCGATTCGGTCTACCTAAATGGCAATTTACGGTTTCAGCTACTGACGCTAACCGATGTGTCATTCGCTACTCACGCCTGGTAACGGGCAAACGTAAGGTCATTGTTATTGATGCCTGCTATCACGGCTCAGTTGATGAAACCTTTGCAACGTTGAATGAGAAGGGTGAGACAGTTATGCGCCCAGGCAATATTGGCGCACCGGTTGATCTCGATGAGACTACTCGCGTGGTGGAGTTCAATAGCCTTGAATCAATGGAGGCTGCTCTCAAGCACGGCGATGTTGCAGCTATTTTGATGGAGCCAGCAATGACTAACATCGGAATCGTGCTTCCAGAAGCTGGCTATCTTGAAGCGGTCGGTGAACTTGCTAAAAAATATGGTGCAATGTGGATTATCGATGAGACTCACACCATCTCCATGGGCGCTGGTGGAATGACTGCAACGATGGGTCTTAAGCCAGATTTCTTCACTATCGGCAAGGCTATTGCTGGTGGATTACCTACCGGAACATTTGGAATGACCGATGAGGTTGCAGCTGCAATCATGGCGAAGACCGATCGATCGATTATCGACACTGGTGGAATTGGTGGAACCCTTGCGGGAAATGCGCTCAGCCTGGCTGCAATGCGTGCGACGCTAACAGAAGTCCTTACAGATCAAGCCTTCGAGAAGATGATCTCCCTGGGTCAACGCTGGTGTGATGGCGTTGAAGCCGCTATAAAAGATTTTGACTTGCCGTGGCACTGTTCCCGCCTCGGCGCGCGCGGTGAGTATCTCTTCCAATCGACGGCGCCTCGGACTGGAAAAGAGGCTGCTGACGCTGGTGATTTCGAGTTAGAGCAATATATCCATCTACGTATGTTGAACGATGGCATTCTGATTACGCCATTTCACAACATGGCACTCGTCTCACCAGAGACAACAGTTGCAGATATCGATGCGCATACGGCCGCATTTAGAGCGATGTGCGCTGATCTCGTCCTCGCTTAAGCGTTCACCTTATATAGGAGATCGCGACCCCAATCGGTAAAGCCGAGTGATTTATAAAGCTCTTGGGCTGCGGTATTTTCGGCATCCACGTAGAGCATTGCAGATTGAATTGCTCGACCTCTAATGTAATGAAGTCCGGCAATAACCATCTCGCGACCTAGTCCTTTGCGCTGCATCGATGGATCAACAGCCATGATGTAAATCTCTCCAACCGGATTGAGCGAGTGAATTTTTGTCCAGCAGAAGGCTTTCATCTCACCATCTTGCTCGGCGATTAAAAGCCCGCTTGGATCAAACCACTCTTCCGCTAGTCGTATTTCTAAATCTTTAAGGGTCCAGCCACTCTGCTCGGGATGTCCTTCAAAGGCTCGATTATTTAATTCAACCCAGGTGCTCTTATCTGCAGGAGTGAATGCTCGAGTTGCAATTTGTGAGTGAGGAATCGGCTCCATTAGGGATCTCCGCATCTGAATAACGGTGCGAACTTTTGTGAAATTGTGTCGAATGGCAAGTGAGCGAGCGGCAGCGGAGTCACCATGCGACCAGAGGCGAAGTGAATCTGCTGTGTGCTTTCGTACTTCGCCTAACAAGGCTCCACCAACCCCGCGACCTCGAAAATCTGGATGAACTACTAATTCGGTAGAAGGCCCTTCAACTAAATCTGTGGGATCAATATGAGCATATCCCGCGATGACCCCACCATCGCAAGCAAGGAGATGTCGGTCATTCTTCTCACTGCCGTATCGAAGTGCGAGCAGGACATTCTCGGCAATCGCCGGAGTCTCATCCACGTTACTAGCTGCAGCAATGAGCGATAAAACCTCATCGCGTTGCGATTGAGTTAACTCTTCGACGTACCGGTACTCGACCATTAATTTAATTCTTTAGCGTATAACTCTTTGCCCGGGTAGGAGAATCGATAACCCACATTGCGAACAGTTCCAATGATTGCCTCAAACTCTGAGCCAAGCTTGGAGCGAAGGCGTCGAATATGCACATCCACGGTACGAGTGCCACCGAAGTAGTCGTATCCCCAAATTTCCTGTAGCAGCTGGGCCCGAGTGAAGACTCGTCCTGGATGTTGAGCCAAGTACTTAAGAAGTTCAAACTCTTTAAAGGTGAGATCTAATGTACGACCCTTGATCTTCGCTGTGTAGGTGCTCTCATCAATAAGGACATCGCCAGCTCGAATCTCCCGCAGCGATGGATCAGCCGCAACGAGAGCGCCTTGAAATCTGCCGATATTAATTTTGATGCGTGCATCTACTTCTGCAGGACCAGCAGTATCCAAGATAACATCATGAAACCCCCAATCGGCATTGAGCGCAGTGAGGGCACCCTCCGTTGCAATGGCGATGAGAGGGGCACTTAAACCTGTGGAGGTAATGAGTCGAGTAAAAGATTTCGCCGCTGGCAGATCTCTTCTGCAATCTACGAAGATGCAATCTGTTTGCGGAATATCGACGAGTACAGAAGCTTCGGCTGGCAAGATGCGAACCTGATGTTGAAGTAGGGCAAGACTTGGCAACACTTCAGCGCTTGCACCGAGTGTGTTGGTGAGGAGAAGAATTCTTGCCATAAGAGGTGTAAGAATACTCTCGTGAACTCCCTGACTCCACTTTTCGGCGAGGCAGGGCTAGGAAGCACCCTGGGAGAGCGTGTAACCCTGGTGCAGTTCTCGTCAGCGTTCTGTACCCCTTGCCGTGCGACAAAGGCTCTTCTCGGCCAAATCGCTCAAGAGAGTTCGGATATCTCATATGTAGAGATTGATGCTGAGTCTCATTTGGAGTTGGTACGTCGGCTACATATTCATTCAACACCGACAACGCTCATACTTGATCGCACTGGAGTAGAGATTGCGCGTGCCGTAGGTGCACCTAAGCGGAGCGATGTTCTTGCCTCACTTAGCCAGATTAAATAATTCTCTTTACTCGCCTCAAGAGCCACTAGAATCTGGGTATGGCTACCCCACATGAATTACGAGAGCGCGGATTGCGCCTCACGCCGCAGCGCGAATTAGTACTCAAAGCCGTTCGTACGTTAGAGCATGCAACTCCTGAAGAAGTTGCTGAAGAGGTAAGAAAAACTCATCCTGGAATTAACCTCTCTACCGTTTACCGAAATCTCGAAACCCTCGAGAATGTCGGTCTGGTCCAGCATGCACACCTCGGACATGGGGGCGTTCGCTATCACCCGGCGGAGGAGGAGATCCATGCGCATCTCAATTGTGAGAAGTGCGGAACCATCATAGAAGTACCACTTGAAGCAACCGCATCCTTTACTCAATCACTCATAGATAACTATGGTTTTCATACTGATCTCTCGCACCTAGCAATTGCTGGCCGGTGCGAAGCATGCTTCGCCAAGCCGTAAACTGATTTCCATGAGCGCGGTTCTGGTTGAAGCTGGTCCTGATAAGGACGCTATTTGGCACTTCGGTCAACCATCACATGAGCAGCGCGCCCTCTATGAAGGTCGCGCTTGGGCTGATCTCTCACATCGCGCTGTTCTCACTGTTACAGGTGAAGATCGACGCTCGTGGCTTAACAATCTCACTACACAAGAGTTGGTCAACTGGCAGAGTAACGAATGGACCACGGCACTTATTCTTGATGCCCAGGGACATATCCAGCACCAACTCTTTCTATTTGATGATGGCGTAACAACATGGATTCATACCGAGCGCGATGCTGAAGCGGCGCTCATAGCTTTTCTCGAGAAGATGGTCTTTATGCTTCGCGTCGATCCGCAAGTAGTCACCGATCGATATGCGGTAATTCGCGTACCTGGAGCGGCCGATAATTTAGGCGGCCCATATGAGATTGTCGAGCGGGGAAACTATGCAGAAAAATATTCGGACTTCACTCAAGTAGGAACGTGGGCGCTGGAAGCCGAACGAGTAGCACAAGGCAGAGCAAGGCTACATTGGGAGACTGATTACAAATCGATTCCAAATGAGCTCGGCTTCCTAGGTAGCGCAGTACATATGCGAAAGGGTTGTTACCCAGGACAAGAGACAGTTGCAAAGGTCTTTAACTTGGGCCAACCGCCACGACGAATTGTGATGCTCCATCTTGATGGCTCGGATTCAGAACTCCCACCGCACGGCGCTAAAGTTTTTCTCGCTGATAAAGAAGTTGGCTTTCTCGGTACCAGTGCCAGACATTACGAGCTGGGTCCAATCGCTCTCGCTGTAGTAAAACGAAACACTCCACTTGATGCAACGTTGACAGTTGATGGCGTTGCTGCAAATCAAGAAGAAATTAGTAGACCAGACTCTCCGTCCCGTTCTGCATAATCTCTTCAACAAAGGAGCTTGCTCCTCGAATAGTGGCTCCAGGTATGAGTTGGTCCTCTGTGATTGCACGTCTGGCAGCACACTGACTACAGACAGATACTGTTCCGGAGGCGAGGATGAGATCAAGCATCTCTTGCAGGGGCTTAGCGCCCGCAAGCGAGAAATCCGCTGCTCTACCTGGCAGAGCAAAATTCGTCGCCTCACCGGTAAGCCATAGGGATATCTGAAATCCAGATGCCGCTGCAACCGACGCCACGGTAAACGCCTGAGATAACTTCTCAGGTGCTTCGACTCCGACCGTCACTTTTACGACGAGCTTGCTCTTAAATCCTGAACCTGCATCCGAGATTGCCATAAAGAAAAGTGTAATCAAGTTATTCTTTGGGGGTGGTCACCGCAACTTCAATCTCCCTTATCGCCGCAGCCGGACTCTTTGGTCTGGTCATGGTGATATGGGGAATCCGCGGTTTAGTGAAGAATTGGAATCCCGCTGCACCATCGATGGAGCAGGGTGGAGCAGAGATGAGAGTCGAGTAAATGGCATTTGTTATCCCAGAGGGCCTGCATGAATCGCTCTACCCGCTCGCCTGGATTATTGGAAACTGGCACGGCAACGGAATCGGAGAATTTCCGAACGTTCCACAGTTCCACTTCGAGCATGATGTTACGTTCAACCACGATGGCCGAGACTTTCTGACTTACTTCTCGCAATCTTGGATTACCGATGCAGAACATAATCGCGTTCAGCAGGCGGCAGCAGAGACCGGCTTCTGGCGGGTCCGCCCTAATAACGTCATTGAAGCAGTCATCTGCCACAGTATGGGAATTAGCGAAGGTTGGGTTGGGCGCTTCGACGCTAACGCCCGCATTCAGTTGGCCTTCGATCAGGGCTATTCATCACCATCTTCAAAGGTGGTTGATGGCGGCCAGCGCCTGTACGGTCTAGTTGAAGGAGAACTCTTCACCTCCTACGACATGGCTGCAAATGGTCATGATCTTCAGGCACATACCTGGTCCAGCCTCGCAAGGCAGCCACAGTAGTGAGCGAACTTTCTACACCTGAATACCGCGGCGGAGTTCTCGCTGAGTTAATCCGAAGCGGGGTCGTCGAATCACTTCATGCGGGCCATCTCGTTCTGTTAAAGAGCGATGGAAGTATTGACTGTGAGATTGGAACTCCTTCGCTTCCAATATTTCCCCGGTCAGCTGTGAAATCTCTCCAAGCATCTGCAATGGTGCGAGCTGGTTTGAAATTATCTCCTGAGCAACTTGCCGTTGTCTGCGCAAGTCATAGTGGATCGGAAGAACATTTCCGCGTCATCAGATCAATTCTGAACCTACATGGATTAGATGAGAGTGCACTCCGATGTGCACTAGGGAATCCGCTCGGAAGAGAAGAGTCGGCGGCATGGGGGAGTAACGCACCAACCCGGCTTGCGATGAATTGCAGTGGCAAACATGCCGGCATGATTGCCACATCAGTTATTAATGGTTGGGATATAGAGAATTACACTGACCCGGCACACCCGTTGCAACAAGCGATTCAACAAGAGATTGAAACGCTTGCAACTGAAAAGTTAGGCAATATCGCAGCAGATGGTTGTGGAGCCCCGCTGTTCTCAATCTCTACCCACGGATTAGCGCGAGCTATTTACTCACTCACAACCTCTCTTGATCCGGTGCATCTAGAGGTGTTAAACGCCGTCCGCTCTTACCCGCTGCTTGTGGCAGGTAGCGGACGATTAGATTCGCGATTGATGAGCGCAGTACCTGGCCTCTTTATGAAGGAGGGCGCAGAGGGCGTCCAGGTTCTCTCTATGCCAGATGGTCGAACTGCAGCCTTTAAATTTGCAGATGGCTCAGCTCGTGCCTCAGGTGTACTTGTTCACTCCATCCTCACCCGCTGGGGCGTCGATGCGCCAAGTGAGCGCGTCGATATTCTTGGCGGTGGCCGCGTTGTAGGCGAGATTCGCTCAGTTCTCTAATACATCTGCTGAGGTCTAGACTTACTGCACTATGAACAACCGGATTGCGACGATTATGTTGCATACCTCCCCGCTTGAACAAGCGGGCATTGGTGATGCCGGTGGTATGAATGTTTATGTTGTTGAGAGCGCGATTAAGATGGCAAGCTCGGGCGTAAAGGTGGATATCTTCACTCGTGCTGGTTCGCCAGATCTCCCGGAGTCGGTTGAGATTGCTGATGGTGTAACGGTCCGCCATCTTGGTGCGGCTTCACATAACAGTCTGACGAAGGAAGAGTTGCCATCACAAGTTGCTGCACTTACCTCAGATATGATGCACGTGTTAGCGAAGTTTCCAAGTAATTATTACGACATCATACATTCTCATTATTGGTTGAGCGGTCAACTTGGTTGGATGGTTGCTGAACAGACTGGCATTCCACTCGTACACACCATGCACACGATGGCAAAGGTAAAGAACCAGAACCTCGCCCTCGGTGAGAGCCCAGAGCCGCAGACACGTGCAATCGGTGAAGAGCAGGTTGTTCAAGCCGCCACCGCTCTTATCGCAAATACTGATGCGGAAGCGGCCGCACTCGTCTCACTTTATGACGCATGTCCTGACAATGTTTTTGTAGTACCACCCGGAGTAGATCTTGGTCGTTTCACTCAGGGTGCTGGAAAAGCTGCCGCTCGCGAGAAGTTAAAGATTGCCCAAGACGCGATGATGATTGCATTTGTCGGTCGCATTCAGCCTCATAAAGGTCCAGATGTTCTGATTCGCGCGGCGGCTGAGATGGTGTTGCATTCGCCATTCCTGCGCGCCAAGTTGGCGATTGTGATTGTCGGTGGCGTCTCTGGAAGTAAGAAGGATGAACTCGACAAGTTGCAGCAGCTCGCCGCCTCACTGGCCATCTCTGATCTCGTGCACTTCATTCCACCGGTAGCGCGCGAAAATCTTCCCGATTGGTATCGCGCAGCTGATTTGGTCTGCGTACCGAGCTACTCCGAGAGCTTTGGTCTCGTTGCTTTGGAGGCGCAAGCATGTGGAACTCCGGTTGTTGCTACGGCGGTAGGAGGTCTTCGCACTGCCGTAGCAGATGGAATCTCTGGCTCACTCGTAGATGGCCATGACCCACGTGCTTGGTCAGCCGTCATGTCTCGCTTACTTATGGATCCTGCCCGTCGGGTGTTGCTTTCGATGGGAGCGATTGGCCATGCCTCACACTTCGGTTGGGATGTCACAGCTCGACGTACTTTAGAAATTTATGATTGGGCGATTGATCAGCCAAAACCGCAGGTCCTGCGGGTAGTTCAATAATGAGAATTGCTTAAGTTACGCTTACGCCATGACTGAATCAATGAACCTCATTCTTCTGCGCCACGGTGAGAGCGAATGGAATGCGCTCAATCTCTTTACTGGTTGGGTCGATGTCAGACTCTCAGAGCTTGGTGAGAGAGAGGCGAAGCGAGGTGGCGAGCTCCTCAAAGAGCGCGGGTTACTTCCTAATGTGGTGCACACCTCTCTGCTGCGCCGCGCAATTCACACCTCACAATTAGCTCTTGATGTTGCCGATCGTCATTGGATTCCAGTTCGCCGCTCGTGGCGCTTAAATGAACGTCATTACGGGGCGCTGCAGGGCAAGGATAAGAAAGAGACACTTGCCGCTTACGGCGAAGAGCAATTCCAACTCTGGCGTCGCTCGTTCGACGTTCCGCCACCACCGATTGAAGATGGTGACAAATACAGTCAAGCCGGTGATCCCCGCTACAGCGATCTCGGTTCAGCGATGCCTAAGACCGAGTGCCTGAAGGATGTCATCGCTCGCATGCTTCCCTATTGGGAGAGCTCGATTACCAAGGATTTATCTGAGCATCGAACGGTTCTTGTGACCGCCCATGGAAACTCGCTGCGCGCACTAGTAAAACATCTTGATGGAATTTCAGATGGGGATATCGCTGGACTCAATATCCCTACTGGCATTCCACTTCTCTACGAATTAAATAGTGATTTCACGCCAGTGAAGCACGGCGGAGAGTATTTAGATCCAGAGAGTGCTAAAGAGGCGATAGAGGCAGTTGCAAATCAGGGAAAGAAGTAAGTTACGACTTCTCCACTGCATATTCGCCGGTGACCACAAAGTAGATTCGGTGAGCAATAGAGACTGCGTGATCCGAGAAGCGCTCGTAATAACGACCGAGTAGCGTCATGTCGATTGCAGTTTCAATTCCATGATCCCATGAGTCGCCAAGGAGGGTCGCGATTAATTCGCGGTGCAAGCGATCCATCTCGTCATCATCTTTATCAACTTCAAGGGCGCGGACTGTGTCGCCGTACTGAATCACGGTTGTCATCTTCTCGCTAATGCCGGAACCTTCTTTATCCATTGCGGTGATGATATTTGTTAGCACATCAGGTACCGCGCAATTTGGGTAACGCATACGAGCGGTCTTTGCAATGTGGTGCGCTAGATCGCCCATACGCTCAAGATCTGCACTAATGCGAAGTGAGGAGACGAGGGTGCGAAGGTCGGTAGCCACTGGTTGCTGACGAGCAATGAGATTTATTGTGCGGGCATCAAGTTCATGGTAAATATCATCGATTGCGGCGTCAGCAGCAATGACCTTCTCTGCGAGCGCTAAATCTGAGGTTAGGAGCGCTTTAGTTGCATCAGAGAATGCCTCACGGACGAGCAGTGACATTTGAACGAGTCCGCCGTTGATGGCATCAAGCTCTTCATGAAAGATATCGCGCATTGGGCAAGCGTAACGCCCCGACCTCTCTGCCCCCCGCAGGCAGGTAAATAATGCACAAACTCCAAGCGAAGAATAGGTAAATAAGAGGACTTGGTGGGATAGCGACCTCAACGACTCTTACGATAGCCCCATGGCATGGACACGGAAGCGGGATGAGCAGAGCTCAGCCGCCAGCGAGACCGTGCCTCGGCCGCTCTTGGACCTACTCGGCAATATTGATGCAGAGAGCATTCTTTTGGACGCTGGCGACCGAATTTCTTACTCCTCCTCGGGTATCCCAACTTTCAATATCACTCGTGATGCGTACGTCGTCAATAGCGATTTGATGAATATGGTGCGAGCCGTCCGTCGGTCAGGCGCCATGCAAGAGGCAAATTTGGAGTTGCGCCGAGGCCCTATTGGTTCCGGAATGCATGATGTATTTATTAGGTCGGTGCCACTCAGCGGGGAGTTAGTAGCGGTTCTGATTTTTGATGACTCAGAGATGCGCCGGTTAGATGCAATCCGCCGAGATTTTGTAGCAAATATCTCGCACGAGCTGAAGACACCGATTGGTGCACTCTCGATTTTGAGTGAAGCGGTTCTTGGAGCCGCAGATGATCCGGAAGCAATCACTCGGTTCGCAAATAGAATGCAGACGGAGGCTAAGCGCCTCTCTGATTTAGTTCAAGAAATTATTGATCTTTCACGCCTACAAGATAATGATCCGCTGAAACATGGTGAGGTCTTCTCGCTGGTCGACGTTGTTCAAGATGGTATTGACCTCTCGCGACTTGCACGAGAAGCAAAGCGCATCACACTTAACTTTAAAGCGGAGTCGCAACCCATGGTTGTCGGCGATAAGAAGCAGATCATTATGGCAATCGGAAATCTGGTCGAAAATGCCGTGAATTACTCTCCAGATGGAACACATATCGGTGTTGCTATAAAGAGCGTAGATGGAATCTGTGAAGTATCCGTGTCTGACCAAGGTATTGGAATCCCTGAGAAGGACCGAGAGCGCATTTTTGAACGCTTCTATCGGGTTGATGCAGCTCGTTCGCGCTCAACGGGCGGAACAGGCTTAGGTCTATCTATCGTAAAACATATTGCCCTCAATCACGGTGGCGATATCAGCGTGTGGAGCGTTGAAGGTGCTGGAAGTACATTCACAATCAGATTGCCGGAGGCAAAATAGATGACGAAGATTCTTGTAGTTGAAGATGAGAGCTCGCTTTCAGAGCCGCTGGCTTATCTCCTTGGCAAGGAAGGCTTTCAGGTAACTGTGTGTGAGACCGGGCCAGATGCGATTGCTGAATTCACAAAGTCAGGCAGTGATTTGATTCTCTTAGATCTTATGCTCCCAGGTCTCTCTGGCACGGAAGTCTGTCGTGCAATCCGAGCAAAGTCAGATGTACCTATCATCATGTTGACTGCGAAAGATACTGAAGTAGATAAGGTCGTTGGTTTAGAACTTGGCGCAGATGATTATGTGACGAAGCCATATTCGGCGCGCGAGCTCGTGGCCCGCATCAGGGCAGTCCTTCGTCGACGTAACGATGCGCCATCAAGTAAGGATTCACTCATCACAGTAGGACCAGTGAAGATTGATTCTGATGCTCATATTGTTTATATCAATGATGTCCAAACTAGCTTTCCACTCAAAGAGTTTGAACTGTTGGAGTTTCTTGTCCGCAATGCTGGACGAGTGGTCACCCGCACTCAGCTAATCGACCGCGTATGGGGTAGCGATTACTTTGGGGACACCAAGACTCTTGATGTACACATCAAGCGCCTACGGGCAAAGATTGAGAGTGACCCAGCCGAACCAGTTCTTATTCAGACTGTGCGCGGACTCGGTTATAAGTTTGAACTCGTTTAATTATCTGTAACGAGAACAAGCGAAGTTGCTGTATCCGCGCTAGCGAACCGAATCACAACAGTCGCATGAGTTCCAGCAACGAGAGTAACTCCGCTGATTGTCGCGCTGGCATTTGAGCTCGCTCCGCCAAAGATCACAGGCTTATTTGGATTAAGTGCAAGTGAAGTTGAGGAGAGCTTGATTGCCGTGCCGTTGACAGCGAGCGCAGAAATTTCATCTGCACTCTCGCCGCCATTGATGAAGGTACCCACGAGGGAGGCTGAGCCATCTGCCGCGACGACAATACGAAGATTGCGGACTTTAATTGCACCGCTCTCAAAATCCTTACCGTCGGTTACCTGGCGAATATTGCGGGTTGGTGAATCGTTACCGGTTGCGCCACAGCCAGTCAGGAGGGCAATTGAGATTGCCGCTACGAGGCCGCCGATAACTCGTCGGGACGATGCCGAATTCTTGAAGGTAAGTGAACTCATGGGCTCATCGTACTTTGTAGTCAATCCCCACTTTGTCACGCTGATTGAACCCAGCGTCGAGCGTGCGTATGCGCTACCCACCCTCAACCACCACTAGAGAGGCCCCTAAAGGGCTGGTATTCTTAGCTCCTATCCCTGGAAGTCCTCGCTTCGCGAGAGCTCCTTGCGTCCCTATGGAAAGGCCCTACCCATGGCATTTAAGGTCGGCGAAACTGTTGTTTATCCCCACCACGGAGCAGCGCTCATCCAGGATATTGAGACTCGTACCATCAAGGGTGAAGAGAAGATCTACCTCGTCCTCAAAGTTGCCCAAGGCGACCTCACCGTTCGCGTACCGGCAGAGAACCTCGACCTCGTAGGCGTCCGTGAAGTTGTGGATTCCAAGGGTCGCGACCAGGTCTTTGACGTACTGCGCCAGCCATATACGGAAGAGCCAACCAACTGGTCCCGTCGCTTTAAGGCAAATGTTGAGAAGCTTGCCTCTGGAAATGTCATCAAGGTCGCTGAAGTTGTCCGCGACCTCTATCGCCGCGACCTTGAGAAGGGCCTCTCGGCTGGCGAGAAGCGCATGCTTGCTAAGGCGAAGCAGATTCTCGTCTCTGAACTTGCTCTTGCAGAACGCACCGATGAGATTCAGGCAGGAGCACTGCTTGATGAGGTCTTAGCTTCCTAAAGCGGCCACCATGGCTGAATTAGTAACGCTCATCATTCCTGCTGGTGGCAGCGGAGATCGTCTCGGGGCGAAGATTCCGAAGGCGCTTGTGCAACTGGGTGGTGTCACACTCATTGAACGAGCAGTGAACGCTCTCTCGGAAGTCGCCGATCACATTATCGTGGCAGCACCACAAGGCTATGAAGATCAATTCTCTTCCCTCCTTGCTGATAGCGCCGTTGTAGTTACGGGCGGGGCATCGCGAAATGAGAGCGTGAAGGCTGCGCTCGCTTATGTGAACGAGAGTTCCAAATTTGTACTTGTGCATGATGCAGCCCGACCACTCGCCTCGGCTGATCTTGCGAGAAGAATTATCAAGGAGTTACTCAATGGCGAGCGCGCGGTAATTCCTGGTCTTAAAGTTGCAGATACCATCAAGAAGGTCTCTCTTGATGGCTATGTAAAGAAGACGCCAAATCGTGCCAAGCTTCGCGCGATTCAGACACCGCAAGGGTTTACGCGCAAAGCGCTTATCCAAGCGCACGAACAGAAATTTGATTTTGAAATCACTGATGATGCCGGTTTGCTTGAAGAGTTGGGAATACCAGTAAAGGTTATTCTCGGTGAAGAAGCAGCAATGAAAATTACTACTCCTGCAGATATGAGCAGAGCGTTAAATATTCTCCTTGGTGATGCTCGCGACATTCGCGTAGGCATTGGAACAGATGCTCATGCATTCTCAAGCGATCCGTCACGACCAATGTGGCTCGCCGGCTTGCTTTGGCAAGATGTCATTGGCGTTGATGGCCACTCTGATGGAGATGTCGCAGCACATGCAATCTGCGATGCCCTTCTTGCCGCATCTCAATCAGGAGACCTCGGCGCAATCTTCGGCACATCAGATCCAAAGTATGCCGGTGCATCCGGAGTAATGCTGCTTGATGAAGTGAAGAAAATTGTCGTAGCTAAGGGTTATGCAATCAGTAACGTCTCGGTGCAAATCGTTGGCAATAAGCCGAAGATTGGCACCCGCCGCGTTGAAGCGACGAACGCTCTCTCCGCCGCACTTGGCGGAGTACCTGTTTCTGTGAGTGCAACGACGACCGATGGGCTCGGTTTTACCGGCGAAGGCAAGGGTATTTCAGCAATTGCCACGGCGCTGTTGATTAAAGCGTGAGGGTAGAATTCGCTAATGACTAGTCAGCTTAAGTTGTATAACACTGCAGATCGACGGATCTCAGAGTTTAAGCCACTCGTTCCTGGCAAAGTTGGCATCTATCTCTGCGGCGCGACGGTTCAAGCAAACCCACACATTGGTCATATCCGCAGCGGAGTTAACTTCGATATTTTGCGCCGCTGGATGATTGCGTGCGGTTACGAAGTGACATTTATCCGCAACGTTACCGATATCGATGACAAGATTCTGCAGAAGGCTGAGCTTGAAGGCGCTCCATGGTGGGCGATTGCGATGAAATATGAACGGGCATTTACAGAGGGCTATCGAATCTTAAACGTGATGCCACCTACGTATGAGCCACGTGCTACTGGTCATATTACGCAGATGATTACTCTGATGGAGCAACTGATTGCTAGTGGCCATGCTTATGCCCCAGGAAATGGCGATGTCTATTTAGAAGTACGCTCATTAAAGCGCTACCTCACACTCTCTAATCAGAAGTTAGAGGATCTTCAACCAGCAGGCGATGCGGATACGACGCACAAGAAAGATCCGCGTGACTTTGCGCTCTGGAAAGCGGCAAAGCCGGGTGAACCATTCTGGCCAACACCGTGGGGAAATGGTCGGCCAGGTTGGCACCTTGAGTGCAGTGCAATGGCGCATGCCTATCTTGGCGAGGCCTTCGATATCCATGGCGGCGGTTTAGATTTGATCTTCCCTCACCATGAGAACGAGATCGCCCAATCTGAAGCAGCCGGTTATGACTTTGCAAATATCTGGATGCACAACGCCTGGGTAACAGCCTCTGGCGAGAAGATGAGTAAGTCACTCGGAAATTCGCTGCAGGTAATTGAACTTATCAAGCGCGTCCGAGGAATTGAACTTCGGTGGTACCTCGGTTCTGCTCACTATCGCTCTATGTTGGAGTTCTCATTTGAGGCCCTGGAAGAGTCATCAGTGAACTTCCGCCGCATCGAAGGTTTCTTGCAGCGCGCAAAAGAGGCGACTGGAGCTTTGCCTGATTTCGACTTGTCGGATGAGTTTCGGATGGCGATGAATGATGATCTCGCCGTGCCAACAGCTCTTGCGGATATTTCAGAATTAGTGAAACTGGGAAACACCGCGTTAGGCAATAACAATCTGTTGGAAGTCGCACGGTATGCGAGTCAAGTGCGTGGTGCACTTTTCATTCTTGGCTGTGATCCATTCGATGAGATCTTTGCTACCGGTTCGACGTTAAATGAGGAGTTGGTAGGAAAGCTCGTTGAGCTTGCACTTGAGCAGCGCACCGAGGCTCGAGCACGTAAAGATTTCGCTGCAGCTGATGCAATCCGCGATCAGATTCAGGCGTTAGGTATTGCCCTCGAGGACACTCCTCAAGGTGTTCGTTGGAGCGTGGGTAAATAATGCGACCAGGTAAGAAACGCCGTGAATCAATGGCAAAGACCTCACAAGAGCGCACCAGACGCCCTGAAGGCCGTCGTGAGACGAGACCAACCGGGGATGCTGTTGCAGGTCGAAATCCCGTAGTTGAGGCGCTACGTGCGAAGATTCCAGCAAAAGAACTTGTTATCGCAGAGCGCGTCGAGATCGACGAGCGAGTCTCTGAGGCGATTCGCCTAGCAAAAAATATTGGACTTCCCATCAAAGAGGTACCTCGCGGGGTTCTCGATGGAATGACCGGGACGACCATTCATCAAGGAATCGCACTCGTCATTAAGCCGTTCCAATACACCCCATTTGAACAGCTGCTTGAGAAGACCTCCGCAAAGGGTTCGGCAGCACTTTTGATTGGTCTTGATGGCGTGACAGATCCACATAATCTTGGTGCGATTGTGCGAAGTGCTGCTGCATTTGGCGCAGATGGTGTTGCCATCCCAGAACGTCGGAATGCGGCAATGACAGGTTCGGCGTGGAAATCTTCGGCTGGTGCAGCCGCTCGCCTGCCTATTTCGCAGGTGACAAATCTAGTTCGCTCCTTAGAAGATGCTAAAAAAGCTGGCTACTTTGTAGTCGGCTTGGCAGCTGATGGTGATGAGAACCTTCCACAATTCTCACTCTCTAACGAGAATGTTTATTTAATTGTTGGCTCAGAAGGTAAGGGTCTTTCGCGGCTCGTCCGCGAAAAGTGTGATCTGGTTCTCTCCATTCCTATGAGCTCTGAGGTCGAATCGCTCAATGCGAGTGTTGCAACCGCAATTGTGATGAACTGGATTGCGACAGACAGAGCTAAGTAATGGCCGCCTCTCACTTCACGCGCTTCATCGCCCTTGGTGATTCATTCACCGAGGGCATGTGCGATGAGGTAATCAATGGGCAATTTCGGGGTTGGGCAGATCGGGTTGCCGATGGCTTGGCCAGTGAAGCACCAGAATTTACCTACCTCAATCTGGCTATTCGGGGGAAGTTGATTGACCAAGTTATCGCAGAGCAGCTGCTCGTAGCCAGAGAATATATTCAAGGTCGGAACACTCTGCTCTCCTTCCATGCCGGCGCAAATGATGTGCTTCGCCCTCGGTACGACGCATCAGCAACTATTGCGAAATACCAGAAGAGCGTGAGGGAACTTGCTTCAACTGGCTGCACATTGCTGCTCTTTACAATTGCAGAGAAGGCAACCGGTGAGGGAAAGACTGCACAAATGTGGGAAGAACGCTTCTCGATTTTTAATAAAGCGGTAAGAGAAGTTGCCGCTGAAGTGGGAGCAGTACTTGTGGACTGGAGTACCGCTGCCTTCTTGGCAGATCGTCGATTCCTAGCTACCGATCGCCTTCACTTAAATGAGGAGGGGCACCATCGCGTTGCATCCGGAGTACTAGAGCAATTGGGCTACCCATTCGATTCTCGTTGGCGAGTGCCTCTTCCAACGGAAGATCACACTTCACGTATCCAGGCGATGCGCAGTGACCTCCACTGGTTCTTCACCTTTGCACTTCCCTGGGTTTCGCGAAGGCTCCGAGGAAAATCCTCTGGCGATGGCCGAACTCCGAAGTACACCGAACCAGTAAGTTGGCCAATTTCACGCTGAATTGGTGCCTGATTTACCACCAATTCACCTAGATAGAGCAGGATATGCAGATGAGCTCACACAAAATCTCCGAAAATCCGCGCGAGCGGTTGATAGATCGTGAGATGAGTTGGCTCGCATTTGATGAACGCGTGCTGGAACTTGCAGAAGATTCCTCTCTCCCTGTTCTTGAACGCTGTAGATTTCTCTCAATCTTCTCCTCGAACTTGGATGACTTCTACATGATCCGCGTTGCAACGCTCAAGCGGAAGATTGAATCCGGAATTACAAAGAGCAACACCGCGGGCTTTGCGCCAAAGGAACTTCTTGTTGAATTAGCGAAGAAGACCCAGACGCTTATCCAACGTCAATCGGATTGTTTCCACAAAGATATTCTTCCACTCTTGAATAGTTCTGGCATTGAGATTATTACTTGGAAAGATCTCTCGGCTGAGGAGATTGCATTCGTTAATGGCATATTCCATACAAAGGTCTTCCCAGTACTTACCCCGCTTGCTGTTGACCCATCGCACCCATTCCCATATATCTCAGGACTTTCACTCAATCTTGCTGTCGTCGTGGCGAAGCCGGATTCAGATGAGGAGATGTTCGCTCGGGTAAAGATTCCATCAAATCTTCCGCGATTTATAGAGATCTCACTTAGCAACATCAAGCGCTTCATTCCGCTAGAAGAAGTCATCATTGCTAACTTGAGCGAGCTCTTCCACGGCATGGAGATTAAGAGCTCCTACACATTTCGACTTACTCGTAATGCCGACCTTGAACTTGAAGAAGATGAATCAGAAGATCTTCTAGCTTCGATGGAGCAAGAACTCCTGCGCCGCAAATTTGGCCCACCGGTACGCCTAGAAGTAAACCCTGAAATCGATCTTGAGTTGCTGGGAACATTGATGGAAGAGATTGGCGTGACAGAGGAAGATGTCTCGCGCTATCACGAGCCGCTAGATCTGACAGGCCTGAATCAGATTGCCGATATCAAGGCACCTGCTCTGCAATTTCCAGCCTTTGCAAATGTGCTCCCGCTGGAGTTAAAGGAGATTGAGCAGGACGATACCGAGGGCTTCTTCAATGTATTGCGTCGTCGTGAAATTCTCCTTCACCATCCATACGAGTCTTTCACTGGAACGGTAGTCCGGTTCTTGCAAGAAGCAGCCAGGGATCCTCATGTACTGGCTATCAAGCAGACGCTCTATCGAACTTCCGGTGACTCACCGATTATCGAAGCGCTGATTGAAGCAGCTGAAGCGGGCAAGCAAGTGCTTGCCGTCGTCGAGATTCGTGCTCGGTTTGATGAGTTAGCAAATGTGCGTTGGGCTAGAAAGTTAGAAGATGCCGGCGTTCACGTTGTATATGGTCTCGTTGGATTTAAGACGCACGCCAAGTTATCGCTCGTCGTACGCGAAGAGGCGGGATTGATTCGCCGCTATCTCCACATAGGTACCGGCAACTACAACCCGAAGACTGCTCGCCTGTACGAAGATTTCGGCATACTCAGCTCAGATCCTGTGCTGGGCGAAGATGTGAATAAGCTCTTCAATCAGTTGAGCGGCTTTGCGCCACAGACCTCGTTTGCACGACTCTTGGTTGCTCCGCGGACGCTGCGTAGTGGGCTACTCGAGCGCATTGATCGGGAAATTGAGAATCATAAAGCAGGTAGACCATCCCTGATTCGCTTAAAGCTCAATGCCGTTCTGGATGAAGAGTTCATTGAAGCGCTGTACAAAGCATCAAACGCCGGCGTAAAGGTTGAACTTATCGTCCGTGGAATCTGCGCGATTCGGGTGGGAGTGCCAGGGCTATCAGAGAACATCACTGCGCGCTCTATTCTCGGTCGCTTCCTCGAGCACTCTCGCATCTTCCACTTCCATAACGACGGTGAGGACGAGATTTGGTTAGGTTCAGCTGATTTGATGCATCGCAATCTAGACCGTCGGGTGGAGTCACTGGTAAAGGTAACTCAGGCCGATCACAAACGCTTACTTCTTCGCGCACTTGATGCCTATATGGATGATGAAGTAGTCCATTGGCAGATGGATGTTTCTGGCGAGTGGCAACATATCGTGCAGAGTGCGCAAGGTGAGAGATTAAAAGATTTTCATGCAGTGGTATTGGACTATTACAGGAGTCGTGGATGAGCACCCCTATCTTGGCAGCTGGTGCGGTCCTCTGGCGAAAGAATGCAATCGCTCAAATCGAAGTTCTCCTAGTACATCGTCCTCGCTATGACGACTGGTCGTTGCCAAAAGGAAAAGTCGAAGCACATGAAGAACTCATCACTTGTGCTTATCGAGAGGTCCTGGAAGAGACCGGCTTTGATGTGACTTTCGGTCCGTTCTTAATGGATGTGGAGTACTTCGTTGCCGAAGGGTTGAAGCGTGTTTCCTATTGGTCAGCCCGAGTAACCAACCCTGACAAGGTCTTTCACGCGAACTCTGAAGTTGATCAAGTGGGTTGGTTCACGCTTGAGGATTCCCTCACACAGGTAACACGTGAGAGCGACCGTGAAGTCCTCGAAACCTTTATCAATTCACCCTTTGACTCCTACCCATTAATCTTCCTCCGCCACGCCAAGGCGCTGGCGCGAGAAGAGTGGAATAGCGATGATGAGGACCGTCCGTTGGACCTCCTCGGACAACAGCAGGCGAAGCGCATTCTCTCGATGTATCAGGTCTATGGCCTTACTGAAATTCATACCTCAGATGCGGTGCGTTGCCATGACACTGTCAGCGATATGGCCCGGGCGCTAGGCCTCAAGCTAACTGTGACGGCCGAAGTGAGTGAGTACACCTGGCGAAAGAGCAAGGGCAAGGAGCGCGCCAAGGAGTATGTGAAAGAGCTTGTAAAGCAGAGCGTGCCGATTCTCCTCTGTAGTCATAATCCTGTTCTACCTAGGATGCTAGAGAAGTTAACAAAAAAGATTGATTTTGATCGCCCTGAGAACAAGTTGATGCCAGCGGAGTCATGGATTCTTCATCACAATAAGAAGAAGATTGTGCAGATTGATCACCTCACCGCACCACTTGCAAACGCTTAACTCGCTACTTCTCTGTCCAGTCCATCCATTTAAGGATTACGCCCTCGCGGAGCGCCCACGGGCAGATTTCTAATTCGCGAAGATCCAAGTTGCGCATCACGCTCTCTGTGACAAATGCGCCTGCAACAATCTGACGAGCACGGTTTCCTGAAACGCCTGGAAGTTTCGCCCGCTCGTCATATTTCATCTCGCCAAGTCGGTTGCAAATCTTTCTGATGGAATCAATTTTAATCTGCTTACCATTGCCATCAAACCAGTCGCCGCAGAGCCGAGCGAGGGTGCGGAGCGTCTTGCTCGTTGCAATTGCCCGATCGGTATCTTGGTGGTGAACGAGCGCCGGCAGAATTGAATCCAGTTGCTCTTCGATGTGATCACGTAGATTCCGGATGCTCTTCTCGGTAAACGGATCACCGGTGAGAAAGTTCTGCGTTAATCGTGCTGCGCCAAGCGGAAGTGAGACCGCTACTTCCGGCGCCTCATCAACGCCCACCGCAATCTCCAGCGACCCACCACCGATATCAATAACCAACAACCGCCCACTTGACCAGCCAAACCAGCGACGGGCAGCTAAGAAGGTGAGTTTTGCTTCTTCTTCGCCAGATAGAACTTGAAGATCAATCTCAAAATCTCGGTTGATATTTGCAATAATCTCGCCACCGTTATCTGCCTCACGAAGGGCAGAAGTTGCGAAGGGAAGTAACTCCTCAACTTTGACAATACCCGCCTGAGTAACAGCTCTCTTTATGAGATTTCGAAGAGTTGTAATGCCCTCATCATTAATAGTGTTATCCGCTTGCAGGAATTCAGTGAGGCGCAACTCTTCCTTGTAGTTGAAGGTAGGAATTGGGCGGGCTCCCGGGTGGGTGTCAACGACTTGTAGGTGGACCGTATTTGATCCAACATCAAGAACTCCGAGGCGCATAGGGCGAACTTACTCGGATTTATCGCTGAAATGTGCTCGATTTCGCGCGAGAAAAATCTCGTGCCATAATTACGCCCGCACGCCTCCCTAGCTCAGTGGTAGAGCATCCGCCTTGTAAGCGGAAGGTCGTCAGTTCAATCCTGACGGGGGGCTCCACAGTAGAAATACTCGAATCGTTAGAAAGTTTCCAACCGCCTTGGTCTTGATACCAAGGCTGTTTCCTTTTTGCAGGCTACCAAGAAAATTGAATTCTTAACTAGATTTCGCGCGCAACACTTGCGCTTGATGCAGGACAATCTTGAGTAATCGAACCCGCCAAGCAAACCACTGGACTGCGGTATCGGTCCACGCGAAACCACCAATTGCGAGTCCGTGTGCCTGGCGAAGCCGCTTAGATTCGCGATACCAAAAATCCAGACTCTGTTGAGCCGAAAGGCCGCCCGCCAGATAGAGGGTGGTAAGAAAGTCAAAATAATATGGTTTCGCAATCCTGGAGAGTTGAAGCGAAGCAAGCCAGTCGCTTGAGAGCGAATCCTCGGAGAACCCACCAATTGATCGAAGCATCGCCGTCTCTACAAATGTCGCTTGGTGGCAATAGGTTCGAATGCAGAGCCGCAACGTGAGTGAATTATGGTTAGGAACCGGTAACGGCAAACTCCGGTTTGGTTCGACCACTATTGTCTTTCCAACCGCCCAACGCCAGCGAAGCACTTGATAAGTGCCAAGCACGAGAGCAGGTATTTCAAAGCTGGCAAAGCGATCCCCTGAATTCAAGAAGCAGATAATCTCACCCGTAACAAGCCCCAGCCCCTTATTCATCGCATCATAAATACCGTTATCAGGCTCTTGAATGAGAGTTACGTTCCTACCGTTAAGCAAATCTCGGTTCTTCGCCTGCACCGCTGGGTCGCGCGAGCCATCAACCACAATCCACTCAAAACCAGTATCAGGAAGGCTGTCACGAGTGCTCTTGAGACCCTCGACATCGTGAAAGGTAATCGTGACGATACTGAGGCGAGTCATATCAAAATTCTATTCAAAATTTCGATTCCACTTGGGAATTGCAAGATAAACTCCCGATTGGAATTCGTTGGGGGCTTACGCTGGGGGATAGATGAAAGTCTTTGTTGCCGGTCATACTGGCTTGGTGGGTAGTTCGTTGATTCGAACTATTCCACAAGGGTATGAGTTGGTAACAGCCACTCGGCTGGAACTTGATTTGACTGATTTTAATCAGGTGCAAAATTTCTTAAGCGGTCAGAACATTGATGCCATCATTCTCGCGGCGGCAAAAGTTGGCGGAATTGGAGCAAACTCAACACAACAGAAAGAGTTTATCCTCGAAAATCTTACTATCCAGAATTCAGTTATTCCGGCTGCTGCGGAGGTTGGAATATCAAAACTCCTCTTCCTTGGCTCCTCCTGCATCTATCCCAAGTTAGCTCCACAACCCATTTCAGAAGCTGCTCTTCTCACCGGACCGCTAGAGCCGACTAACGAGGGGTATGCACTTGCAAAAATTTTAGGTATTCGACTCTGTCAAGCGATCTTCGACCAGGATGGCTTCGACTACTTCTCAGTCATGCCAACAAATCTTTACGGCCCTGGAGATAATTTTGATAGATTCTCAAGTCATGTACCCGCTGCGCTCATGAGGAAATTTCATGAGGCAAAGGTTTCGGGGGAGCCAGAAGTCACTGTTTGGGGAACCGGAAATCCAAGACGTGAATTCATGCACGTCGATGATCTTGCTCGCGCCTGCTGGCATCTGCTGTCGATGAAATTGGGCGGTGAACTCATCAATGTTGGAACGGGTAGCGATATTTCGATTCGTGAATTTGCCGAAACGATTGCCCGCGTCGTTGGTTTTCAAGGTGAGATTGTTTATGACCATAGCAAGCCCGATGGCATGTTTCAGAAACTTCTTGATGTAACCAAGGTCCATAGCCTCGGGTGGCAACATGAGATTGATTTAGAGAGTGGATTGCAAGGCACCTATAACTGGTTTACAGGAGCACTTGCTAGCGGTTCTGTTAGAGGCTTCAATTAGGCAATCGAAAACGAGAGCGAGCGAGTTACTTCTTCAATCCCCGACGTTTTCATGGTTTGCAAATGCCCACAGATCAATCTCATCCAGGTCCACAACCTTCATACCGCGAGTAGCAAATATCCCCGCAATTTGGGCTCGGTGCTCGGTCGCATGATGAATCGCTTGAGCAAGAATGGTGGCGCGCGCTCTTCGAATTGTCTTTCCATCACGCTGGAATTCGATATGGCCATCAGCTTCTTGCGCCGCCTCTCGCAGGCGGGCATCAAAGGAAATGGATAACTCTTTGAGCGCGAGCACTTCTTCGCGATTGGTCGGAATTTCGGTTGGGGTGTAGCCCTTACCGTCTAGCAGATCGGCATAGCGTGAGCCCGTCAGGTGCTCCAAAATTGCGGCGGCGGTCCAATCATCGTT
>CAINVP010000104.1 GCA_903854185.1 uncultured Actinomycetes bacterium | reverse complement strand
GATCTCATGCGGATATTGGTGCACTAGATCAATAATGGTTTCGACTGCGCCCTTCTCGCTCTCCTTGCCCTTTGCTTCAGGCAGGACTGCATAACCAAGTCCACCATCTCCGTGGGTCTCTTCCGCCACAGTCAGGCTCTTTACCAACGGAGCACTTGCACCACGTGCAACTGGCGCGCCTTGCAAACCCGCCAAATCAACGAGGCGCAGGGCGTTTCCAAGACACTTATCAACCGTCGTGTTGCCGTGCGTTACGGTGATTGCTTCCAAAGAGATTTCAGGTGATGCGCCGAGCAAGAGAAAAGCGAGAGCATCATCTATTCCTGGATCAGTATCTAAAATAACTCGCATCGCCATAGTTAATTCTCTACCTTCTCGCCGCGGATACCGATGATTGAAACGAGGCAGGCAAGAACAGTTGCACCCAGCATAAAGTCGAACCCATGCCACCCACCAAAGTGGGAGACAAGTACTCCACTCAGAGATGCACCAATCGTAATTCCCATAGAGATCGACGCGCCTAGAAGTGAGAAGGCCTCATTAAGGCGATGAATCGGCACTAGCTCTTTCAAGCGATGATTTGCTGAGATCAATGCCGGAGCAATTGCAACGCCAGCGATAATCAACCATAAAACAATGGTGTGGTAGCTGTGGAAGATCACAAGACCAGATGTACCTAATGACATTACGAGTAGAGATGCAGTGAGGCGTTTTGCTGAAGAGATCTTCCAATGAATAAATCCGAAGGCAAATCCAGCGACAGTGCTACCGATTGGATTGAGTCCAACCCAGAGCCCACCTTCTGCGGCACGTCCACCCTCACGGGCAACGGCCAAGATCACAACATATTGGGCGCCAAAGGTCACGCCGATGCAGACCAAGGTTGCAAGGAGTGGCTTCACATAAGGAATCTTTAGCAGTCCACCATGCTTACCCTCTGGCTGTACATGACCTTCGTGATCTGTGCTCGTGAGCGATAGCCCAAAGCCAGCGATTAAAAGGAAGATCATCGCGCCGATCAATGGCGATCGTGATCCGTGCCAAGCGAAGAGGAATCCCGCAAGCGCTGGTCCCACCACAAATGCCGTCTCATCAAGAACTGACTCTAAGGAGAGTGCTGCACCAAGTTCGCGGTCATCGGTAAGAGAGCGACTCCATCGCGTGCGGGTATAACTTCCAAAATTTGGGAAGGTTGCACCAGCGAGTGCTGAGCTCACCAAGAGTGCTGGAGTGTGATGCACCCCGATGGTCAGAATTGCAGTAATCGCGAACGCATTCAGCACCGTGATCGGAATCAGGACCTTTCGAGTCCCCTTCACGTCCGCCAACTTTCCAATCCGCGGGCCGACAAATGCGCCAGCGAGCGTGTAGCAGGCAGAAGCTAAGCCAGCGAGAGCAAATGAGTTGCGAACGGATGAGATGAGGAAGACAAGACCCACGGTATTCATCGCCAATGGCAGGCGACCTAAAATGCCAAAGCCGAAGGTTGAAAACGAATGGTCTTTCTTTACAACGTTCTTATATGCGGTCAGCATTCACGCAGTGATCTACTTCTCTTCATTAGTACATAACCGTTCTCGTTAAATGGTGCGGCCAATGTGTTGCGTGATAGGCCTTCCATAATCTGAAATCAACTTGAGGCATGAGCAATGGCTCTAGACCAACGCGTCTGGCATTAACCTCTTCGGTAAGCCGTGCGATCGCGTAAATAGAGTTTGCACGAATTTCGACTTCAGCGGCGCTATCGCGAGGTACCTCGGTGAGTGAACTAATCTGCGCCTCAAGTTCTGGCGCATACTCAAAGATTCCCATGACGCGAAGTCCCACTGGGACTATGTAATCCGCGAAGGCCGTCAACAAATGTGCATCTTCTAACGCCCAAGCCTTACGTGGCATGAGTGCGAGGTGGAGCCCCCAAATGCCGAGCTGTGGCAGCTTATAGAGCTGGATTGTTGAACCGTGATATTCAGAGACATCGGCGAAG
>CAINVP010000103.1 GCA_903854185.1 uncultured Actinomycetes bacterium | reverse complement strand
TGGTCTGCGATGCGGATTTAGCTGTAATTTCGCCGGTCGCAGTTCAGAATCAAGTTCTCCATGGACGTTCACGAGGTGGAGTGATTAAGGAAGTTGGCCAGAAGGAGTGGGAGAACATTCCTGTCGAAGAAGTCACACCGAACGAGTTCTCCTACGATGGCGAGCTCGCCTTTGTAGTTGGTTCTGGTGCCCTCTGGCGTAAGCGCGCTCTCGATGAGATTTCCGGTTTCGACTTGAGTCTCTACCCCGTGATGCATGTAGATGTGGATACCTGCCTGCGCCTGCGTGCTTTGGGTTGGAAGCTAAAGATTTCTTCAGCCGCTCACATTGCACATGATGTGGGTGGCTCCACCGTACCGATACTCTCTCAGACCTTGGAAAGCGTGAATAGAAAGCGCATTCTTGCAAAACAGAGCGAGCCGATTCCTAACCTGGTGAGAGGAACAGTGGATCTAGATCCTGATTTCCTCTATGAGATTACTCGTAAATCAAGTTATTTGTTTCTAGATATTTCCGATGCGGCTAACGGCCGAATTACTCAACTGAAAGCCCAATTGGATGATGAGAGAAGGTCGAATTACTTAAGGCGGGTCTTCGTCAACCTTCCAAGAAGAATCGCGCGCGAAATTTTAAGTAGATTCTAGATATTCCAAGTAATGGCTTCAGGAAGGTCCGCTACCGGAACTCTAAATTTATCAGGCAGGTTTCGTTCATATCCTGGCAACTTTGCATTGAGAAACATTCCGTGATCTGTTTGCCATTTCAAGCTATGCCAGACAAATGGTGGAACTCGCAACGCACTAGGAAGGCCACTTCCTGATTCACCGAGTGATATGAGAATGAAATTCCCATAGGTGGCTGAACCCTCGCGACCGTCATAAAGACCAATATCGAGTTTTCCACTTAACATGACATATCTATCGAGTGTGTGCTCGTGGTAATACCACTCCTTGCGAATTCCACCGCTAGGAGCAGAGACGGTATAGAGATGCTCGATTGGCTCACCGGTGAGAAATACTCCGCTCCACTCAGGACGATAAAGTTCAGTAAGAATATTGTCTTGCTCGTAACGGACAAATGGCAGCGTGGCTGTAACTACACCATCAATCTCTTTCCAGTGACAAATATCAGGCCGATGATCTGGGCCCGAGGAGTCACGACGATGCATCATGGCAGAAGAGTACTTCTGCGAATATTACAAATTGGCTAATTATCTAAATTTTGATGCGAAGATAGCGATTTCTATCGCTGACCTCACCAGCCGCCAGCTCATTGAAGTAGTCATTATTCTTTCGACGCTGCCAATGGTTAGCTGAAAGTATGCGAGAGAGGCCCGCTAGTTTGGTCTGTTGCTTCAGATCTGAGGTTGCCTCAGATAAGTCAATAGGACTCTGATGGTCAAAGACTGCAGTTGCGATGACCAACTCGTCACCTTCTTCAAGAAGTTCTACGAGGCGACCTTGTTGCGGCCAGTCAATGAGTGAGGCGGTCAAGATGTGCCAGAAGCCATTCACACCCTCTTCGCCAATGTAGCGAATTCGGTTATCGTGATCATGACCTGCCAGCCAGAGTTTAACCTTGGAATGCTTGAGTAGTTCCTCTGTCAATTCATCCTTATCAATACGTCGATCGGCTCCAGCCGGAGCGTATGTGTTGAAGAGTGAGTGAAGTGGGTGGTGAGATGTAAGAATTACATACTTCGCTGAAGTTTCAGCCAATAGCTTCTTTAACCAATTAAATTGGGTCTCATCCAACGAACCCTGCCACCCACCATTGAGATTGACGGTATCGAGTGAGATGACTCGGACGCTATCAAAGTCGCGATACCAATACTTCGTGCCGCGTTCAGCATTCTCTCGTGTCAACCCATGGCCCTCGTGCTCTTCGTGACCACAGGAGAGGTGGATATTTGCCCAATCAGATGGCGCATTAAAACGACGACGGGAATCTGCAGTCTGTGATCGGAAAGTGCCACCAGCTGGATTGGCGTATCCAGCTGGGCCAACCATCGTCCAACCACCAAATACTTGAGTTAAATCTATATCTGGCGCTAAGGCAGTTAAACGTTGATCTCCCGTTGCCACACCGTGAAGATAATCGTCGCTGGGTACTGTGCCCTGTAGTAGAGCGTCATGGTTGCCATGTGTTGCAAGCCAATTGTGTTTGAGTCCCGTTGCTTTAAATGGTGCACGTACCGCATCGGTTAAACCCGGTACCGTAGGAAATCCGTAGAGTGATCGCGGATAGTCATCCTCACAACCCTCGGGAGTTCCCTCTGGATTCCAATATGAGCGGTCATAGTTGCTTGCATCGCGAGATGCAACGCCCTCCCACTTATCCGTTTCACCGCTATCTGGATGGACATCGCCACCATCCATCAGTGTGAGATACCAAGATAATTCGTTTGATTGTGCGTTATCTGTAACATCACCAGTTGCAACGACGAAATCAATCGGGCGGTTCGAGTGTAGGCCACTATCGATAGCGTTAATTGTTCTCACCATTGATTCCAACGTCTGGGTGGTAAGAATCTCCTGCGCGCGGTATGCACCTACAAATTCCACCATCTCAGATATCGGATTATGGGGGTCGGCAAAGCGATCCATCAATTCAACTCGTGCAGGTGACTGGGCATCGCAAATATGTAAATCTGAGATGTGAATAAGAGAGAGAATTGGTTTCGCATCACTGCCTGGAGCACTTCCAAGGAGCTCTTCGCCGTCCCCAGTATTGAGATTAACCCAACCACGTTCGTTGGGTTCCCCACGGAGAATGCGCGACTTACGCGATGTTGACACGTTCAGCCATTACTTCATCAGCCGAAATTTTAAAGGCGATTGCATCGCCAATCTCCAACTTTCGAACATCTTTGCTGGCAATGTTCAAATGAATAAGTGGTGCACCCTCTACGGCCACGCCAACCTTTGTGAGTGGACCAAGGAAGGACTTGAGGGCGACAATTCCGCGTACCGCATCTGGATCTGACTCAGATGAAAGCTCCAAGGACTCTGGACGGACGATGATATTAATCTTCTCACCCTCCGCGAACTCTTCGGCAGTCGAAGAAATTTCCACCTTTTGATTTAACACACGTGCTTTACCCTTAGCGGTTACTTCGGCAGGAATTCTATTTGCAAGGCCAACAAAGCTTGCCACAAATGGTGTAGCCGGCTTGTTATAGAGAGCGATTGGTTTATCAATCTGCTCTAACCGTCCGTGATTCATTACTCCTACGCGATCGGCGATCGCCATTGCCTCTTCTTGATCATGTGTAACAAAGAGGGTGGTGATGCCGAGATCAAGTTGAATACGACGGATCTCTTCTCGAATCTGGCCACGAACTTGAGCATCAAGCGCAGAGAGTGGCTCATCGAGAAGCAGCACCCGTGGCTCCACAGCAAGCGCGCGAGCGAGAGCTACTCGTTGCTGCTGGCCACCAGAAAGTTGATGAGGGTATGACTTCGCTTTTGATTCAAGGGCAACTAACTCCAACATCGTGGCTGCTCGCTTGGCTCGAGCTGTGGCATCGACCTTTCGCGCTCTTAGCCCGTATTCGATATTTTCGGAGACGGTAAGGTTTGGGAAGAGTGAATAAGATTGAAAGACCATTCCCATATCGCGATCATTTGCTGGCGTCTCGTTATAGCGAACGCCATCAACCATAAGGTCACCGGCTGTTGCTACTTCTAGGCCGGCGACAATGCGAAGTGCTGTGGTCTTGCCGCAACCGGAAGGTCCAAGCAAGGCAACTAATTCACCTGGTTCAAGGTTGAGATCTAGGCCATCAAGGGCCTTCACGGAACCAAAGTGGCGGCTCACACCCCTCAGTTCAAGAGTGCTACTCACTCGACTCGATTGCTTGCTCATTCTTCCACCTCTACTCGAGAACTTGATTTACGAGAAACCAACGCAATCGTGCCCAACAAAATTACAGCCCCAACAAAGCTAAAGACTGAGATGGCAATCGCGCCGAGAATATTCTGTTGTGCTGCAACGACTGTCCAGGTTGGAAAAGTCTCCCAGTGCAAGAGTGAGGTAATTGTGTACTCACCAATGGAGAGCGCGAACGTTAAAAATAGTGCGCCAGTTATTCCACCTCGAATTGCCGGCACAATGACTCGGATAATTGTTCGGGTCCACGAAGCGCCGAGACTACGTGAGGCTTCAACTAGGGTCTTTAATGGCACCGTTTGAAGTGAAGTATCCAGTGCGCGATATGTGTACGGCAGTGCAATCACAACAAAGAAGAAGACCAACTCGTATTCTGTATTTTGTAGAAGGCTTGGCATCGCAACCTGCGCACCAATTGCCAAGGAGACCACCGGGATGATCAGCGGCAATATGCAGATGAAGTCGACGATGGACTTGAAGCGCTGCCCCTTCAAATTAAGGTAGACCATGGTGGGAACCATCAGAACTAGATTGAGCGCTGCCGCAAGAACGGCAAGTTTTAACGTGATGAAGAGATTAGGAAAGAAGCCATCTTGATGAACAAGCCAGAGATAATTATCAAATGAATGGCCCTGGCCATTCTTGCCTTTCAGGCTATAGATAGTTGCTGCAAGCAGCGGGAAGAGAAAGATCAGCGAAGCGAGAATTGAGGAGACGGAGACTAAGCTCCATTTAAAGTATTTCTGTTTCATTGATTCCGCCATTTAGCAGCAGCTCGTTGCGCCCAGATATACCCACTCATGGCAACGGTCGCGACGACAATCATGCCAACGGCTAGCGCATCGCCTAAATTCGCTTGATCGGAGATGACATTTCCATCGACCAGGGTGCCGATAATGATCGGGACTAGCGGCACAGTGCCGACCGTAAGCGCACGCGCAGTTGCATAAGCGCTAAATCCGCCGGCAAAGAGGAGAAAGAAAGCTCCAATAAAGGATGGGAGAAGAATGGGAATTGCCACTCGTCGCCAGTAGGTAAAGTGCGTTGCACCGAGATTAATACTTGCCTCAGACCACTCTTTTCGAAGGCCAGAGATGGCTGGCTTAAAGACTAAAACCATAAGTGGGATTTGAAAAAACGAGTAGACCATAACGACACCGGTGAATGAGAAAATTGTGAAGTGACCGGCGTAAATGTCCCAACCCAGGGACTTCAATACTGTTGTAACGATGCCCTCAACACCAAAAGCTGCAACAAACATAAAAGCGAGTGGTACACCACCAGAGTTTGCAAAGACTGCGGAGACCGAGTCTAACACTGCACCAAATTTTCCGTGGGCATACTTAACAACTACGTATGCGAAGAGTGCGCCAATAAAAGCGCCGATTACCGAAGTGACAAGAGAGAGTTTGATACTTGTAACGAAGGCATGAAAGTACGGTCCGCTGTGAATGATTGGCCGATAATTTGCCAAGGTCCATTCATTCTTATTTCCCTTAAGGGATCGGATTGTTACTGCGATTACTGGCCACAGGAGAAAGAATCCCGTGAATGCAAAAAATGGAAGAAGTGGTAGGGCGCCAGTCCATCGATTAGTTTTCAACCGACGGACCGAACGCGAGTCCACCACTTCTTCCATTTATCTAATTATTGCTTCTGTTGACTAACTTAGTTTCCAGCAATTGCTGGCCACTGAGCCTTGAGAAGTGTCTTCGCCGCATCCTGTTGATCTGGAGTTGGTGTGATGATCTTTGCACCTGCAGGGATTCCATAACCATCTGGGGCAGCTACGTTGGTCTTCTTTGCGACCATTGCATCGTATTCAATTGGAAGAGCTCCGCCTGCGATCCAGATGTTCTGGCCGCCGTTAATCTTTGCGAAGATCTGTGAGCCGGTTAGGCCCTTAACTGAACCGAGGTTAGCTGAACCAACGCCCTTGTTCTGTGAATAGAGGAACTCTGTCCAGAGACGAGCTGCTGCTGGGTGTGGTGCGTTGAATGGGATAGCCATGATGTATGGAGTTCCCTTGATAACTGCATCTGAAGGAATTACATACTTGACTGTCTTTCCAGCCTTAGCTGCTGTTGCAACAGCTCCTGGACCATTGAATGACCATGAGAATGAGACCTTGTATGCGCCAGCAAGGAAGTTCTGACCGCTTGCAAGTGCAGTAACGAAGTTACCTGAATTCTTGAGATCCTTGAAGTAGTCAACACCCTTTTGAACGTTATCTGGTGTTCCACCGCTTGAAAGGTTTGCTGCGAAGACTGACATCAACGCTTCCTGTGCGCCTGATGGATCTCCACCGATAGCTACCATGTTCTTGAATGCAGGATCCTTAAGATCTGCGAAGGACTTTGGTGCCTTTGGAATTGATGTGTCGTAAGAAAGTGCGATTACGCCAGCATAATCTCCATACCAACGACCAGCTGCATCCTTGTATGTTGGTGTGATGTCGTTCCAGCCAACAACCTTGTAAGGTGCAAAAAGGTTTGCGTTATCTGCGCCATATGTGATTCCAACGTCTACTGCATCTGGAACCTTTGACTTTGGAGCGGTGCGAACTGTTTGGATTTCATAAGCAGATGATCCATCTGGATTGTCATCTGTGATTTTAATGCCGAAAGCCTTAGAGAAGAGATCCATGGCTTCGCCGTAGTTCGCCCAGTCACGTGGAAGGGTGATTACGTTGAGCTTTCCCTCTTTCTTAGCTGCCTTGACGAGTGCATCCATTCCACCACATGCGGTGAGGTTTGAGCACTTTGTGTAGTCAATGGCCTTTGTTGCTGCCTGTGATACTGCTGTTGTTCCTACCAACGAAGCTGCAGCCATGGTGGCCACTATCGCTCCGACAAATATACGCTTGCGCATGTATCCTCCTTCAGGATCGGTAAGGAGAGTTAACCCTTCCTAGTTTGCGCTGGCGTGTCCGTCTTGGGATATTTGGATGAAGACGAAGTTAACAAATGGTGGTCAGATCGGTAGCTCGTTCGAGCACATGAGTGGCGCCAGCAGCCAATAATTGCGCCTCGGTGTGCGCGCCAGTCTTCACACCCGCGATGATAAGAGCCTGGGCAGCGAGACCGCTCTTGATATCAGACTCGGTATCACCGATAACGGCGATATCGGCCCCGGTTAGCTGGGTAGAGAATTTTTGGTCATAGAGTGAGATTGACTTAAGAATCATATCTGGAGCGGGGCGACCACGCTCTACCTCAGACGCAGCGACCGAGAAATCTATGTGCTGCTCCCAATGCAGCGCAGTGATGATGTTTGCCAAAATCGCTCGAGGAAAACCGGTTGTAATGGCGACCGCTGTACCTTGACTTCGTAGATGATCAAAGAGTGCAGTAATACCATCGAACTCTCGCAACTTTCCGGCATTGACCAACGAAATATATGACTCAATGAAAGCATCATGTGCGAGATTTGCTCGTTCTGCATCACCCTCGCAGAGATGTGTAAAGACATCGATCTTTCGCTCACCCATTGTGGCGTTCACATACTCAGTCATCTTCTCAAGTTCTGGGGTATCGGCGCCCACCCCAAGTGAGATCATCGCTGATTGAAAGGCCTCGACAACCAGGCCATCATCATGTGCCGTTGTTCCAGCAACATCAAATACTGCTAGTCGAATCTTCGTTACGCTCTCCATGAATTTACCGTTTCTTCTGCTACCGCCGGTGACAAAGTATTTCCTCGCCCACCCACTCCTGTAACAATGACGGCTCCGGGAGCGATCTCCTTGCGGAGGTAGATATCTTCACTCGTTGACTGGCTATACACACCATCCCATCGACGCTCAATCAGCGGAGCTTCTGTCCCAAGAATGTTGCTAATTACTGCTCTTAGGTGTTCGTATGGCGCCTCGTGGATTTCATGAGTGAATGGCTCTTGGTATTCATGAGTATCACCGATCGTGATTGATCCATCTAAGCGCTGTACGGCGAGAAGTTGCATCTTGTATTGCGTTGCAATCTCACCCTGCTCTCCAAGACGATGAAGCGAGAGGTCTTTAAATGCTGGGTAGTATCGAAGTGAATCGGCATCGGCGAATGAGTGGTTAATCTTCACCGGCAGCGCGTATGTCGCCCCCATCTGTAATCGAACTTTACGAAGTGGCGCACTGTGCAGAAATTCTGAAACAAACTTGCCATGCTCAGCGCCAGCACAAATTGCCAAATAATCCGCTGAGTATCGCTTTCCTTGAAAGTCAGTGACGTGATTCCCGTTCTCATTATGAGAGAAATCGACAATCTCTGTCTGAGGGATCCACTGATAGTCCGGTGATTTAGCAAGGTACTCCCGAATTCCTCCTAATAGAAGTGGAGGCTCTACAGCAGCATCGGTGGTGCACCGCAGCGCTCCACGATAGTGTCCTGCTAAGGCTGGCTCTAAGGAAATGGTCTCTTCACGGGTCAACAGGTGAAAACCTCTAGCTTCGGCATCAGGCATTGCCGCCGCCTCTTGCAGTACCTCAAATTCCTCAGTCGTTTGTGCAACAGTAAGAGAGCCATTTGGACGGAATCCAATCTTTGCCACGGCCCCCAACTTGCCCCAGAGCTCGCGAGCTCGAAGTGCCAGCTCCAATTCCGCTCCAGCAAGTCGACCACTCACCCAAATTAATCCAAAGTTTCGAATAGATGCGGACTGCGGTTTTACATCTCTTTCCAGATGAGTAACCGAGAAGCCGGCTTCGATTGCTTGAACGGCATGCATCGAGCCAATAATTCCGCCACCGACTATGAGAACACTCTTCTTATTAGTCATTCTAGAATCCCATCACAGTTACAAGTCGTTGAAGAAGGAATTAGGGTTAACCACTGGTGAATTTTTTCACCAATCAGATTTCAACTCCTTCACGCTAAATTTTTCTATCAGCGGATCGGAAAAATCTTTCCACTTGCCAAATCCATCACTCTCCATATGTGCCAAATGGGCGGCCGAGTTACTCCAGACCTCATAGAGATAGATTTTCTGAGGGTCCTTGGGATCAAAGAGAAGATCAAGTTGCTCACATCCAGGCTCGAGGCGGATTTGGACGGCATAGGGCGAGAAAAATTCGATTACGTCTTGAACTCTCCCTGCCTTTATCTCTAACTCAACAAAGAAGTACAACTTCTCACTCTGGAGTTTGGCGGGGGTCGTCATTAACGCAGGGTACAACAGGAGGAACAATTCAGAGCGGAGATGAGAGGATTTGAGCCCCCGCGTTGAGGAGGTTGAGTCCGCTAACTCGCTTGAAGTGAGCAAATTTTGAGTGCGCTGTATAGTGATGCAGATGGAAGACTTGACTCTTGTCACTCCGCTCGGATGGAGTCAAGAGATTTACGTACCTTCGAGAAATTCACAGTGGTACTTGAAGGGATATGAAACATTCACGAGTACCTTGTTTGAACGGTTTTGCATTACAAGTGAAGTGATTGTTGATATCGGCGCTCATATTGGTTATTTCACCATTCTTGCTGCGCGGACAAACCCAACAGCAAGAGTTATTTCGATTGAAGCATCACCAGAGAATTTCAAAACTCTTAACAGAAACTTAGTAATAAATGAACTCGAGGTAGAAGTATTCAATAATGTTTTCTCTGATCACACGGGCATAACAGAGTTCTCCATAACGGAAGCATCTGATAATTGCGCGGTCGGTGGTCATCAGAATTCGCCTACGGTTCAAACGATTGATGTAGAAAATGTGACTTATGAACAACTTAACATTGATAATAATAAGCGAATCTTGATTAAAATTGATATCGAAGGATTTGAATACACTGCGACTTTGGGCCTTGAGAGCCTCATAAAGGAATGCCAAGAGATCACGGTTATCGTTGAATACAATCCGAGCGCACTTAAGCGAAGGATTGAATCACCACTCGCACTATTTGATTTGTTGATTCAACTTGGGTTCCGACTTTTTGCAATCTCTGACGAAGCAGGAACGTGGACTGAACTAAATGCCAATAACTACAAGAATGATTCTCTGGTTAACCAGATGGGTTATGTCAATATCATGTGTATCAAATCTTATCGAACCAGAACTGTCTCTGGAGTAGTTCACTCATCTGGCCTCGCAGGTGGAGAGAGAGGTTATCTAGAACTCGCTGAAGCGCTAATCGCCTCTCGCTATATGGTGCACACCATCCTTCCATCTCCGGATTACGGACTTGGAAAGGAACTTTCTGCGATAGGTTCCTCGGTCACTTACGTTAATGATCTGAACTGGTGGGTTAATGTTGGAAATCAGAAAACACAAGATATATATGACGCGCTCTTCTGGGAAAATTATGTCTCATTTGCAGTCACGAGCTCTCTGAAATCGGTTAATTCCGATTTAATAATTTCATCAAGTCTTGTTATACCTCAAGGTGCTATCTCGGCAGCCATTCTAGCTAAGCCTCATATTTGGTGGCTCCAAGAGTTTGGGGATCTAGATCAAGGGATGAAACTCATTATGCCGCCCCAAGATATGGGCAAGCTGATGAATGATTTGTCTGACCTAATAACCTGTGTATCTGGTGCTGTAAAGAAACATTTTTTCACATCTGAAAGTAAGAATGTCGTAGTCTCTTACCATCAGCCCGATCCAACACCTACTGATTACAGTAAAGAAGAGCGCGAATTTACAATTGGGGTGGTAGGTACCATTTCTCCTGGCAAGGGTCAGGAAGATGTGATTCAGGCGCTATCGATTCTAAAATCCAAGGACATCCCCGGGAGATTATTCCTGTATGGGAATCTCGGAGAATTTGGTAGCGAATATAAGTTGACGCTCGAGTCCAAAATTTTAGACTTTGGATTAACGGATCAGGTTCATTTTCTAGGATTCGAAAGTGATCAAAGCAAGATGTACTCTGAAATCGATCTGCTAGTCGTCACTTCCAGACATGAGGCTTTCGGTAGAACGCCAATGGAGGCATCCAAATTTGGACTGCCAGTTGTTTACACAAATTCTGCCGGGCTAGGTGAACACATGAGACCTGGAATAACTGGAATTCCTTATAGCCCGGGCGATGCCTTCGGGTTGGCAGAGGCTCTCAGCACACTTATCACAAATCCTGAATTGCGTTCGAAGTTAGTAAAGAGTTCACGGGAATACTTCTTGGCACTTTCCGTTCAGGACCCGCTCGCAAAGAGATTGCAGAATATTTTTTCTGAAGTTAACTACGTAGATAAGAATTTGAAATTGATTAATGCCATCAAGATTGCGGCTAGGAATAAAAAAATAAAGAGTAAATTAAGATTTTTAATGAAACTTCATAGAAAAATCAGCAGTCTTCTCGGAGAGTAATTAGAGGCTGCTTCACTGAGGGAAAGTTTTGAAACAGAGCGGAGACGAGAGGATTTGAACCTCCGAGGGGATTTAACTCCCCTACCTCATTAGCAGTGAGGCGCACTCGACCGGGCTATGCGACGTCTCCAAGTGATAGCCGGAGTTTACAGGTTAGTAAGTCCGGTAGCCAACCGCTCTCTCACGAGAGCGCAAGGCTCATATTTAGCCCTGCTTTATTCTTCGAGGTAATCCGATCTCTGGGGACGCCACATCTCTGACATGATTTTGTAATAGCTCTTACCCGTTAGCAGCCCACCACCAGGGTAATTGGTCAACTCATTAAAGAAAACCTTGGAATCCGCTATCAACCAATCAACTCGAAGAAAATCTAACTTTCCTGCGATGCGGAGGGAATTCCTCATCATCTCTTCAAATGTTCCAACTGAAATCCTAAGTTCTTTGGAAATCGCCAATATATCTATTGGCGGTGAGACATATCGTGACGGAAGAGAAGACGCTACTCCCAAAGTCGAATAGAAGACTTGAGCCCAAATAACCAGTTTAATTTCACCGCGGACAACATTGAAAACAATACTCGTAGGCATTTTTCCATCAGATGATAAGAACTCTTCAACGATGACATAGCGATTCTTATGCCAGTATGCCCACTCTGGGCCACTTCGATTTAATCCATGACCATATGTACGTTTAAGAAGATGAGCAAAAATCTTATCGGCGTGTACGCAATCAAAGTTATCTGGATGTATCTCCAGCCTTCTCCAGCCAAAGTGTTTATAGTTTGCAAGAAGTCTATTTTCTATGGGTGCACCTTCATGTACCAGAAGTACGCCCCCGGATCCATGGGAAGCTTTAATAACGAAGTTGCGGGGTAATGAACTCCAATTAATCTCGTTGAGATCTGAGGTTTCGTAGAATCTATGAGCAGTCAATAAGCCTGGGATAATCGATTGTGCATATCTTCTTGATGCGACCTTCTCATTCAAAATTTGCAAAATCGGTCTACGGTCCCAGACCATTTTGTAAAGAATATTCTTATCGAAATCATCAGATGGTCTAAGCACGACCCGGTAAAAGAACGTCACGACACTGCTCAAAGGAGTTTGGATAATTTTTAAGATTTCAAAGCTCCTTTAAATCATCTTGCGGTGGTCAGGACAGATGAAACTAGCTAAACTTTCGTGCTTAACCTTACTAGGCAGAGGAATTTCCACCTTGACCCTTCCTGAAAGAAGAGTGGCACTTAGCGCACAATCTTTGCGCAATCTGGCTTCCTCGCTCCCTGACTCCTTGGCCATCGCCTTAGGAAACGAGCGGATCTCTAAACTCGAATTCTCTGAAATGGTCAACGCTCTCGCCCAGAGACTCTCGCAATTGCCGAAATCTTCTACTTTCCTGCCTGTCGTAGTTGGAACGAATATCAGTTCAGTCATT
>CAINVP010000102.1 GCA_903854185.1 uncultured Actinomycetes bacterium | reverse complement strand
GAGATTGCTTGTCCAGGCCAGGATAAGTATCTATCAACTTCACTTGTTGCATATTCGCGATCAACCATTGCCTGCTCTACAAGTAAGTTAACTGCAGATTCTGCATCCCACGTACCGCCTGTGAAATTAGGTAGCTTTAGATGCATCCCGATATCGACTACAACGCGTGCAGCACGTAGCGCTTGACCAGAGAGAAATCCCAACTCGAAGCGTGGATCATTAAAGGCACCAATCTCATCCATAAATCGCTCTGCATAAAGCGCCCACCCCTCACCATATCCAGATGTCCAGGCGTCAGTGCGTTGAAACCTTGAGAGGCGATCTTTCTCCAAGATGGCAGTAGCGATTTGAAGATGATGGCCTGGCACCGCTTCGTGGTACCAGGTTGAGGCGATATGCCAGAAGTTAAAGGTTGAGTGGCCAAGCGTTGGGTACCAGGTTGTGCCTGGCCGCGAGAGATCTTCACTTGGGTCCATGTAATACGGCGCTGCTGCAGCACCTTCTGGTGCTAGGCGGGCATCGCAGAAACGAATCCTTGGATCTACCTCAAAGTATTTTCCATCAAGGGCCTCAACCGCCGCTTCCGTGAATTCCTTAAGTGCGGTTAACAAATTATCTTCGCCATTGATTTGGTGAAGTGCATCTTTCTCGCAGAATTCGGCTACCTCTTGAAGTGATGCTGCACCGGGGAGAATGCGCTCACCAACTGCTTTAGCTCGCTCCGTAATGCGAGCCAGGTCCTCAACCCCCCATTGATAGGTAGCAAGTAGGTCCAAATCCGAGCCAGTGAAGTTCTTCGCCCATAACGTGTAACGCTCTTTACCAACTGCATCTTCTTCAGCAGAAAGTGGCGCCAGATAATCGCGCATCCAATCTGCCATCTCCAGTGCGCCGGACTCTGCTACTTTGGCAGCATCAACAAGAGCTGGAGCGGTGGAGAAAGTCTTGACGAAATCTACATAACCGCTTTGAGAGGTGGTGCGAAGTTGTTCACTGACGAGGATCACTTGGCGACGAGCAGTCTTATGTCCCTCGTTATTGATCTCCTCAAGAAGTGAGCGCCACGAGCGCAGTGCGCGTGAAATATCGAGGAGGCGCTTCTCAATATTAGAGAGCGCATCTTCTCCATCTTTAGGCATCAATTCAAAGGTCTGACGTATAGCAAGAGCTGGAGAGACAATCGCTCCATAACTTACATAAGCTTCCCGACTTTCGTGGAGTGCAAGACGGGTCTCAAGGCGTTCGCGCATCACAGATTGTGAAATTCGATCAACCTCATCAATCGGAGTTAGCGCCAACAGTCGAGCAAGGACCTCGCGTTGGTAGTTCGCACTCTTCTCTTGTGCAGCCAGCGAGAAGTCATCGAGCCGATCTTGATTGATGGATAGGCCCATCGAAGTGGCTTGAATAGGAGACTCCTGCCCCAAACGATCAATGTACTCACTGCCTAGTGCGAAGATAGGAGAACGAAAGGCGCTAGCTGTATCTGAAGTCATGGACATAGATTACTTTCACGCGTAGGTTTTAGATACGAATATCTGGAGGAGGCGGCCTTGAACTATCTCTACCTCTTCCTGATCATCCTTGGCGTTAACCTGCTACCTGCCTTTGGACCTCCAACCTGGAGCCTGCTGGTGCTCTTTAGGCTCCACTCCCACATCAACCCCATCGCGATGGTTCTCATTGGAGCTCTCGCGGCCAGTACTGGCCGCTATCTTCTAGCAAGGCTTTCATATGCCCTCCGCAGTCGAGTAAGTGAGAGATTGGCAAAGAACCTAGAAGCAGCGAAGGAACTGCTTAACAAGAACACTAAGAACCACGTAATCGGCATGGGGCTCTTTGCGCTCTCACCACTACCCTCGGCACAACTCTTCGAAGCGGCTGGGCTGATTGGACTTCGTCTTCGACCAATCACACTTGCCTTCTTTGCTGGTCGTCTAGTGAGTTATTCGTTCTTTGTCACTGGTGCTAGCACTCTTAAGTCACAAGGTGTCGGAGAAATCTTGACAGAGAATCTAAAATCTCCACTGGGAATTTCATTAGAACTAGTATCTATTCTTTTACTTTACTTAGTTACACGTATTAATTGGATTTCGTTACTCTCCGCACGCGTAAAACGCCTACCGACAGATTAACTTCACTCTGTTGGAATAAAAAATCTGAAAAGGGGTCATACTGACTCTTTACAGATGTATGCGAATTGAGAGAGGTTACGTAAATGCGAATCGATGTGGAAATTCCCGAGATGCATAAGACTCGGAAAATTCTCTTGGAGACCGTTATCCAAGAGATATCTACTCGAGAGACAAGTGCGATTTCTTCTGAAGAGATTCTTGAGATGACTGGAATTTCGCGCGGCTCCCTCTATCATCATTTCACTGACTATTCCGATCTTGTCGAAACTGCTCAGCTGCTCATCGTGAAGCGTTACATAACTTCAACGTCAGTAAGTGCTCTTACAGCAATCCGAGATAACGAAGATGCTCATCGCGCCATCGAAGAGATCATGGGTATTGTTGCGAGCGCTGATTCAATCAGCATCATTCAACCGAGCTTCTCTGCGCGAGTGCGTACCCTTCGGTTAGAACTCTTCGTGGCCGCGCTCACCAGACCGAAACTTCGCGATGAGGTGCAAGCCTTCCAAGACACCCTCAGCACCACCTGGGTTGAGGCTATTGAACTCTGTAAGCAGCGGGGTTGGGCCAATGCCGACCTCGATCCCCAAAGCACATCAATCCTTATTCAAAGCACCTTCTTTGGGCGAACCCTCGATGACTACACCTCTAAGAAGATGGCAATAACTGCGTGGACTAGCGCGATTCAGCAGTTGCTGCGCAGCCTGCTCTTCTCGAAAGTTGTGGACTAGCCCAACTCTTTCCAAGAGAAACTGCAATCTGCGTTCTTCCCATCGGAGATAAGAAGAACGCTAACCGTTAAGGATTCGCTCCCACTTAGCGAGGATCGCCTCATCGCCACGTGTGTCTAGCAAATTCTCACGGCGTGCGAGCAACTCTGGCGCTTTTTCAATATCACCATCAAGCACGGAGTTGAGTGCCTGAGCGAGTTCGTCTCTCTCTTCCGGATCGACCACAGGTGGTTGAGGTGAGAGCTTTCGAAAATTTTGAATGGGTGAACTGATAATCGGAGTTAAGGTGAGAACAGCGTCGAGCAATGAACTTGAATCACTCTCAGAAAGAGTTGAGAGCGCCGCATAGAGATCCACTTTCTGGAACCAGCCGCTCAAATCCGAGCTATACGAATGTAGTTTATAACGTAGATTCGAGCGCTCAAGTCGGGAGACCAGTGGTTGCCATTCCGGTATTCCAGGACCAATAAAACTGAGTTGTACCTTCTTGGCAAGGTCGGCGTTTCCTTCAAGTAAATTGATAACTTCGAAGTGGCCTTTGCCCTCTGTTGCCCGACTTGCAATTCCTATAGTGCAGACTTGATCTGGAAGCTTCGGAAGCGAAACTAGATTAGTGTCTAAAAAATTCTCTATAACAGTGAACTTCTTCGCCGAATATCCATAGCGAATGTGGAAGTTCTTGCCGTCCTCAGAGTTTGAGATTACATGGTTAGCAGTCAACTTCTCTGCAAGAACCAGTAGCGCCATCTTCCACTTTGCGAACTTTACCCATTTAATATTTCGAGCCGAATTCACAATGTGATTTACTCGGTGTGCTTTCGCTATGAACCCACCGAGGATGTCCGCCTTATAAAGCCAATTCACCACAGTATCTGGTTGAAAGTCCTTCACGGCCTGATGAATGGCTAAACAATTATTGATCGGACCTCGTTGAGAGAGATATGTTGTGATGCCCAAATTTTGATAGCGAGGATTCATCTCACCAGATGGGTCAAGGATGCAGAGCGCAATGGTCTGATTTGCTTTCAGCTTTTCTAGGAGCAAGAGCAACTGCTTCTCAGCTCCACCTAATTGGGAGCTACTAGCAATAAAGAGCGTGCGGGTCTGGCCCATCCAGTATGACTCCCTACGCTCTCCTAATTATCCTTCGCGTTAAGGGTATACCAACGAGAGAAGCGTTCCACGACTGTGGCGATAGGTGTTTGAGAGGTGTGTCCCGTCAACGCCTCCACTTTAGTGAGGTCAGCCCATGACTTTTCAATGTCGTAATCAGGAGTCTTGATGACTGTCCGTTCGGAGCTCCTGCCTAGGTTCTTCTCGATCTCGTTAAGCATGGTGATGGTCTCAATGGGTTCACCGCAAGTCACATTGACCGCTTCAAAACCTACAAGTGGTGCTTCGATTAATTTCTGAACAATTGCAACGGCATCTTTAACATAAGTGAAATTTCGCGCACCACCGTTAGCGCCGTGGAGTGTGACAGGAAGACCCTCATCCGTACTCTTATAAAACTTCCAACAAGCCATATCTGGTCTTCCAAATTCACCCACAACAGAGAAGAAACGCATTGCAATGGTTGGAATTCCGTTGCTCTCCGACTGAGACTTTCCAAGTTGCTCATTCATCCATTTTGTTGAGGCATACAGACTCTTCACATTAGTACCGGTCGCTTGCTCCTCACGGACAGCCTCTTTTACTCCAAGATCACCATAGACCGATGAGGAGGAGGCGAATAAGAATCGTTCAGCCTTTGCTTGAGCCACCGCCTCAGCCACATTGGCAAATGCAAGAATATTTGCACGCACGCAATCGACTGGATTCTCGTGGCTTGATTTCACACCAGGCCAGGCAGCAAGATGGACGACTGTTGAACCCGTAAAAAGTTCAATAAGTTCAGATAGCCGCGAAGTGTCAGCTAAATCCATCTGAATAATCTGTAATCCAAGGCTCGACTCAAGGCGCTCTTTGCGAAGTCTGGACCATGGCCCGCCGTACGCCGGCTTCAAATTATCAATTCCGACAACATCAAATCCCTGGGCAACGAGATGTTCACATAGGTGCATGCCGATAAAGCCAGCTGCACCTGTTACGACTATCTTAGATTTTGCTCCACTCACCGGGGAATTGTAGTTCAAATCTTTGTCTTAATTTTGGACTGATTGGCCTCCCAATATCAGGGATTCCGTCTCATAATTTAGACATGAATCCAAAATTCGCCATATTGCTTCTTCCGGTCATCCTCATATTGAGCGGATGTGGTTCGACCAGCCAGGCGCCAAAAAAGGCCGAGCAACAAGTGTTTGTGAGCCAGTGTGGTTACTCCTACGAGCAACGACCAACTGATGTCACCCTAACTTGCGCAGACGCTGGTATGAGAGTTTCGAAATTAAAGTGGACCTCTTGGACATCTACTTCTGCTGAAGGAACTGGCGTGATGACTACCAACACTTGCGATCCAGATTGCGCTTCTGGGAATTATGAAACACAGGTGATAACAATTTTGCTCAATACTCCGACAAAGGATTCCAAATCGAAAACAATCTTTACAACTGCCATTCTAGAATCAAATAAGCCTCTACCAAATGGGTTGAGCAAGGAGTCCTTTGACATCACGACGCCAGCGGATTCTCTCTCTTCTGACTCAGCAGCGGGTGCTAACACGGACCAAACTGGAATGGACGGTGCGGATGGCGGTTCTGCTCCAGCTGGATGCACTTATGTTCTGCTTGCAATACAAAGCTATGACTTACGTCTTTACAGATCCCCGACTAAGGCGGCCGCAGATCTGTATCGAAAAAATATGGCAAAAGCCGCTGGTTACTTTAGACAAGCTGTTACAGAGACCGGCGATTCCTTTTTCGGGGAGATGGCGATAACTGCCAATCAAATGGCTAATGGGTACACAGGGCGGGCCGCGGACGGGAGCTATCCACTCCTTGATTACTGTGGGGCATGACTTCATTCGGTGAGTAAACTCTCCGCATGGACCTTCTAGTAGATCGCCTCTTTCGACATATGGTGTGGGCTAACAACTATCTCTTCGATCAACTAGCAACTCTCTCACCGGAAGAGCTGCAATATTCAGCCCCGAACGATGATTGGACCGCCGCCGCAATTTTGGAGCACCTGACGGGCTCACGCTATGCCGATCTGCTAGACGGTAAGGGCTACACCCCAACCGAAATTCCGACCAATCGCGAAGAAGTGCTCGCGCTCAAAGAGTTATCCATT
>CAINVP010000101.1 GCA_903854185.1 uncultured Actinomycetes bacterium | reverse complement strand
CGCGCGATGGGCATCGCGATCGTGAATCACCAGCGCTAAGTCATGGCGCTTGGCAATATCGATATGGCGACGGAAAGAGTATTTCTGCTTCTCCTGAAGTTCTGGCTCTGTGCGGAAGAAATCCAGTCCAGTCTCACCGATTGCGCGCACACGTGGGTGTGACGCTAATTTTTCAATCACCGCTAAATCAGCTTCGAGATCTTTCGAGATTGGCGCATCATTTGGATGAAGGGCGACTGCGGCGAGTACGCGTCCAGGAAATGCATCCGCCATCTGTACGCACCACTGAGATTGCTCCGCCGAGATACCCACTTGGACAACACGATCAATTCCGACTCGAGCCGCCTCATCCAAAAGCGCCTCAATCTCGGGTGAATCAGGCGCAGTCTCAGTCACGATCTCCAGATGAGCGTGCACATCAACGCAACGAAATTTCAGTGGCTCAGGGGCGGGCGCGAACTCTCGCTTTCTATCCCAATTAGTTCTATCGGCCATTGTTCTCTTTGAGACCTTTAACCCCTCTAGCCCTTCTCACACTACGCCTCATTTGCACTCTCAAGGCGGGGGAAGAGAACAGCGCCCTTTACAACCTGCGACCCTGCGGGAAGCTGACCCCAGGTCGCAACTTCAGAGATCTTTTGAGCCGCGATAGTTCCGAGTGTCTTATCAGCTCCAAGTGAGCTCCAGAGAACTTCACATGTTGCTGGCATAATCGGGTGCATCAAGACTGCAAGTGCACGAATCGCCTCTGCAATGTTGTACAAAATTTCATTAAGTTCAACTGTCCGGCTCTCATCCTTCGCGACCTTCCATGGCTCAGTCAACGTCACATAACCATTGACCTTCTTGCAGAAGTCCATGATGGAGTTGATGCCGGTCTGAAAGTCCAAGGCAACAATCGCGGCATCAGCTTCGACCACCGTTTTAGCAAGCGCCTCAGATAACTCTGGACTCTGTGCAACAGCAGGAATGACTCCACCGCAATACTTTTCAATCATCGCAATTAAGCGCGAAGCAAGGTTGCCGAAGTCATTTGCGAGTTCACTTGTATAGCGAGCGGCCATATCCTCCCAAGAGAAGGAGCCATCAGAGCCAAAGGGAATTGCCCGCAAGAAGTAATAGCGGAAGGCATCTACTCCAAAGGTATCTGTGATGTCTTTGGGAGCGATTCCAGTCAGCTTGGATTTACTCATCTTCTCGCCGCCGACGAGGAGCCAGCCATGAGCAAAGACCTTGCCGGGTAATGGAAGACCGGCCGCCATTAGCATTGCTGGCCAAATTACTGCGTGAAAACGGAGAATATCTTTTCCAACCAGATGTACATCTGCCGGCCAGTACTTCGCAAATTTCTTTCCGCCCTCAGATGTTGGATCATCTGTTAGCCCGACTGCGGTTGCGTAATTCAACAGCGCATCGAACCAGACATAGATAACCTGCTTAGTATCCCAAGGAACCGGGATACCCCAATCAAATGTGGAGCGAGAGATGGAGAGATCAGAAACCTCACCCTTAAGGAAAGCGAGAACTTCATTTCGGGCAGAGGCTGGCTCACATGCCGCTGGGTTCTCTTCGTAATGTTTGATGATGGCCGGCACGAATGCGCTGAGCTTGAAGAACCAATTCTCTTCGCTCAGGATTTCACATGGACGCGAGTGGGTAGTGCAATTGCCATCGATGAGGTCGCCTGGAAGTTTAAATTCCTCGCAACCTACACAGTACGGACCCTCGTATTTTCCAAGGTAGATATGTCCGGCATCCTTAAGTCCCGTTAAGAATTTTTGCACTCGCTCTTCGTGGCGTGGCTCTGTTGTTCGAATAAAATCGTCATTGGCGATATTGAGTGCGCTCCAGGTTGGTTTCCATGCGCTCTCCACCAAGTCATCGCACCACTTCTGCGGGCTGACATTATTCTTCTCAGCTGCGCGCATGACCTTTTCGCCGTGCTCATCGGTACCAGTAAGGAAGAAGACATCTTCACCACGTTGGCGGTGCCAACGAGTAAGTACATCGCCAGCAACAGTGGTGTAAGCGTGGCCAATATGTGGCGCATCATTTACATAGTAAATCGGAGTCGTGAGATAGAACGGCTTCATTCGGCAATCTTATCGGTTGATTTATAGGCCACCATGGCGTTAAAAACATCGCGCTTCTGCAGATTGTGCGCCTTTGCTACCTCAGCAATCGCCTCTTTCCTACTCTCGCCCGCACTCTCACGAGCAAGTACGAGCTCGATGATTGCCGTCTCAGTAATCGCCGACTCATCAGGGGTGTAACCACCGATAACGAGGGAGATTTCACCTAAAATCTCGCGACTGCTCGCCCACGCCACAAGTTCGGCAAGTGTTCCGCGCACCGTCTCTTCATAACGCTTAGTCATTTCGCGACAGATTGCCGCTTCGCGATCGGCACCGAAGGCAGCTGCAGCATCTGTGAGTGATTCAACGAGGCGATGTGGTGCTTCAAAGAGGACGAGAGTGCGCTCCTCTTTCGCTCGATGCTCAAACCAGGTTAACCGAGCGCTCTGGGTGCGTGGCGGAAAACCATCAAATGCGAACCGGTCTGTGGGAAGTCCGGATAGCAAGAGCGCAGTTGTGACAGCGCTTGGTCCGGGAAGAACCTTTACCTGAATATCGGCTGCAATTGCTTCACGAGAGAGGCGATACCCAGGATCGCTGATGCCTGGCATTCCAGCATCAGTTACAACAAGTAAGTCACTCCCCGATTTTAAAATCTCAAGGAGGCCGGCAATTCGCTCACCCTCGTTTCCTTCAAAGAAGGAGATGACCTTAGCTGAGTGCGTGACTCCTAGGTCCTGACAGAGTCGTGCAAATTTTCGAGAGTCCTCAGCGGCGATAAATGGTGTCTGCTCAATAGCCTCACGTAGATGCGCGCTTGCATCTAGGGGGTTTCCTAGTGGCACACCTGAAAGTATTAGCACGGTGCAATTCTGACAGGTCGGGAAGGCTTTAGGCTAAACCTATGAGATCCACGAGAGCACTCGCTGGCCGCACGCGCGATTGGCTCACGGTCTCTGCCCTTGTTGCCATCGCGGCAGCGTTTCGCCTGGTGGGTCTAGGTCGGACTAAGGGTTTGATTTTTGATGAGGTCTACTACGTCAAAGATGCTCACTCATTACTACTCCATGGGGTAGAACTGACAGCCACCGGTGGTGCCGAATTTGTAGTTCATCCACCCGTTGGCAAGTGGATGATCGCCCTTGGAATCAAGGCCTTTGGTTACAACGAGTTTGGCTGGCGAGTCAGCGCCGCTGTTATTGGTTCAATCATGGTTGGCATGATTTTCTTTGTTGCCCAACGGCTCTTTGCCAGTTATTTCTTAAGTCTGACGGCATCACTATTCATGATCTTCGATGGCCTTCAACTCGTCCACTCCCGCGTAGCGCTCCTGGATATATTTCTATCCTTCTTCTTGCTCCTCACCCTTCTCTTCATACTTCAATCTCGATATTGGTTAGCGGGAATTTCACTCGGACTTGCAGCCGGCGTGAAGTGGACTGGCTTTTACTATTTTCTCGCCATTTTCGGTTTCGTACTTTATGCCGATTACCGAAGACGTAAAGCGCTAGAAGAGGAAGCTCAATTTGTGAGAACGCTGAAGCTAGATCTCTGGCGACGTGGCGTTCAATTCATTCTCGTACCGCTTGCAACCTACCTACTTTCTTGGACTGGCTGGTTTCTTAACTCGAACGGGTGGGATCGCCATTGGGCAGATAGAGAAGGCGGTCTCTTCTCATTTATCCCCGCACCGATTCGCTCATTAATCCACTACCACCAAGAGATTCTTAACTTTCATAAGGGGCTCTCCACTCCGCATCCTTACATGTCTAATCCGTGGAGTTGGCTCATCATGGGTCGACCTACCTCCTTCGCATACTCAACGCCAACGGGTTGTGGTGCAAGTAATTGCTCTTCCGAAATTCTTGGCCTGGGCACGCCATTCTTGTGGTGGGCAATCACGTTCGCAGTAGCTGTTGCCTTTGGCTATTGGATTGCTCGGCGTGAATGGCAGAGCGGACTATTGCTGCTGATGATGGGCGCTGGCTATCTCCCATGGTTCCTCTTTCAGAAACGGACCATGTTCAACTTCTACGCAATCGCCTTTGAACCATTTGCAATTTTAATACTGATTTATGTGATCGCTAAGTTCTTAGAGAATGAGCACGATTGGAGAAGATCTAGCCGCTTTTACGGGGTTATCTCACTGATTATTGTGATTGCCCTCTGCTTCTTCTACTTCTTGCCACTCTTCGTCGGCCAGACGCTCACGTATAACGATTGGCTGGCCCGAATGTGGTTTAGCTCCTGGATTTAACGGGAGTTACTCGTTTACAGCTGGGTCAATCGGCTTAAGATCAAGAAGCTGCTCAATAATCTCATCTTGCTTCTTGATATTCATCTGACTCAAAATCTCTTGCTCGGCGCTCCATAGCTCACTCTGAGAAACATCAATGGTGCGGCGTGGAGTAATAGCCTTTGCTGCGGTTGTATAGGTAGGGCGCGGAACAGCAACCGGCTCCCACGTTGCATCTTCAAATTCTGTAACAATCTCTGCGCTCTCAACTCGAAGCTCAACGGTCTGCACGCGCTCACCATCGATATCTTCGCGCTCTGCGAATGGGACCCAGTATTCCGGTGTTGTATGAGCAAGTACTTCTTGTGGAAGGGTCTGCGCTGGAAGTGCGATACGCACTGTTGGATCAATTTTAATTTCAGCGGTAAGAATTCGTTGAAGCGTATCAATCTTGTGCGCCTTCAAATTCGCTTTCTTAATTTGATGACGAACTGCCACAACATAAATTGCAAGAGCTGTTACTGGAATCGAAATTATTGACCACGCGATAAATCCAAGAGCTGCAGTGATGGCGCTTCCCATAAGAACAACAGCGATCGCAGAAAATGCCATCCGGCGTTGACCAACAATTCGCATCTTCTTCAATGGATCTTCAAACTCCGGGGTGAATGGTGATGACTCAGCTACCGAACGAAGGGCTGAGGTGTATCGATCACCAGCGTGGAGTGAGCCAATCTCATGACTGCTGATCCAACGTGGAAGGAAATAGGCTCCCCACATCCCAAGGATGATGAGATAGATAAAACCGGAGGCCATGGAAGGAAAGCCTAAATCTTTTGAGCGTAAACCGTGGGATTTGAGGGGATTCTGAGGGTTAGATTTTTGGGTTCTCTCTCACAAAAGAGAGATGATCTCGCCAGCCACCATCGATGTGCAGATAGTTCTTTCGACTTCCTTCCAGGCTATAACCAGCGTTCTGAGCCACTTTCTGAGAAGGTTCATTCTCAGGTCGCATATTTATTTCGATCCGGTGAAGCTGCAGGACCTCGAAGGCAAATTCGGTGAGCAATCGAACAGCTCGGCTCATCAGCCCCTGCCCGGAGAAGCGCTGGTCAATCCAATATCCGATATGGCCGCCACGGTAGGCGCCAAAGATCAGTCCGCCCAAGGTGATCTGTCCAATAAAACGCGAGCTCTTGCCATCTCGAATCCAGATTCCCAGGGTCAGCGAGCGCAACGCCCTCGCCTCTCGGTTATTAAATCGGACCATAGAATAGAACGAGTTAAGTGATGCACCTTTACTATGAATTGCAGTATCTGAGGCAACGGGGGGAAGGGTTGCCTCCCATGGCGCGAGCCACTCCCGATTAAAGCGCCTGACCTGTCCCCAAATTGGCTTATCCCTAAAGCGGATGGGGCGAAGTTCTAATTCGCCATCACGGAGAACTAATGGCCAAGAGAACTCAGGCATTTAGATTGACCGTTCAATCAGCGCTACATCCACCATCTGTCCAGCACTTGCCCCCGTTGAAGCACTGGAAAATGTGATGAGTCCAGAGGCTTGCGAGAGTGAGGTGAGTTGATCTTGGTTAGCGAGCGGAGTTACTCGAAGCTTTGGATCAGAGAAGACCTTTGCCCGAATCAATGAGACCTTGCCTTTAGGAGAGGTCACCTTCTGAGTCAGTTCGGCCTTCACCATGCGCAGGTGGAGATCGGATGCACCGAGCATGGTGCGAATCATGGGGCGCACAAAAAGCTGTGCAGATAAATAAGCGGCAATCGGCTCACCCGGGAGGGTAATAACGGGGGTCTGATCTGGACCAATCAGACCAAAGTTGTGGCGCCCAGTATCTTCCAAGTTGGGAGTGAGCGTAGTGATCTCACCCATCTCTGAAAGCACGGATGTGATGAAATCAAATGATTCATCTTTGGTTTCACCGCTCAGAACGATGAGATCGGCGCGGACTAACTGGTCTTCAATGATCTGTCGGAGTTGTGCTGGGGTCTCCGGAATGGTGTGGACGCGGTAGGCGATTGCCCCCGCCTCTTTCATTGTCGTTGCCAGCATCCACGAGTTTGTCTCGAACTCATCCTGCGCAGATCGCAGTCTCTCCCCTGGCTCAACGAGGTCATCGCCAGCCGAGATCACCACAACGCGAGGGTGCGGTGTGGCTGGCAGAGAGGCTAGTCCGACGGAGGAGGCAAGGGCGATATGTGTTGACCGGATGCGTGAGCCAGCGAGCATCAACTCTTCATCTCCGCGAATGATGTCAGCGGCTAGGGTCGCGCCGTGGGCATCCATCAGCGGCAGGTCTAGCGATTCCAGCTCTGGCGTGAGCTCTAAGAGCGCGGAGAGCAGTTCGCTCACCGTCATCTCTTCCTGAACCGTCTCCGGCAGTTCGAGCTCCTCATCCATGGCCACACCTTACTGAAAGTTTTCGAGCAAATAGCTGTGACAGGCTCAATTAGGCTTGAGCCATGAACCACGTGACACCCGAGGCAAAGGCTGAACTTCGTAAGGAGTTCACTGCCGCGCGCAGAGATCGATATGCGATTAAGGGAAAGTCATGGCTCCACATTCTTGAGTGTGAAGAGTTTGAGAGCGCGAAAGTTGTCACGAGCTACATCTCGTACGGCCATGAGCCTGAGACTGATGATCTAAACCAGGAGCTACTGCAGCGGGGAATCACGGTTTTAATGCCGCGGATGCTCCCTGACTTTGATCTGGAGTGGGTGCCATGGAGCAACTCAGAGGTGGCGACCAATGGCCGAATCTCTGAACCTGTGGGCGATGCGTTCGTCGACCTATCAAAGATTGATATCTGTATCGTTCCAGCGCTGCACATTGATGGCGAGGGTAACCGACTTGGTAAAGGTCGCGGGTGTTATGACCGAGCACTTGCAACGCTGGAGCGAGCAACATCCGCAAGCATTTTTACTGTCGGCATTGTGCATGATGGTGAGATTACTGCTCCGATACTTCCGCACGAAGCGCACGATCACAAATTAAAGGCAGCGGCTACACCAACCTCGCTAGTGAGATTTGGTTAGAGATCATCGAGATGGCGGGCCATCACGATGCGCTGAATCTGATTAGTGCCCTCGTAAATCTGAGTTAACTTCGCATCACGCATCATCCGTTCTACCGGATAATCACTGACGTACCCATAACCACCAAGAATCTGTACCGCATCCGTGGTAACTCGCATCGCTACATCACTTGCAAAACACTTAGAGGCGGCCGAGTAGAAAGTCAGATCTTTCTCACCACGTTCACTCTTTACAGCGGCCGAGTATGTAAGGGTTCGGGCAGCAGCGATATTCATCGCCATATCGGCCAACATAAATTGAATGGATTGGAAATCAAAGAGTGGATGCTTGAACTGGCTCCGCTCGTGGGCATATTTATTTGCCACATCGAAGGCGCCCTGAGCTATCCCCAACGCTTGTGCAGCAATGGTAATTCGAGTGTGATCCAGCGTGCGCATCGCAATTGCGAAGCCCTCGCCCACCGCTCCCAGTCGGCGAGAGTCGGGAATCTCCACATTATCGAGATAGACCTCGCGGGTTGGAGAACCCTTGAATCCCATCTTCCTCTCTGGGGCGCCAAAGGAGATTCCGTGATCAGTGGCTTCTACAACAAAGGCGGTAATCCCCTTTGCGCCAAGTGTTGGATCTGTTGATGCCAACACGGTGTAGAAGGCGGATTCACCGGCGTTAGAGATCCACTTCTTACTTCCCGTCAGGACCCAATTCTCACCGTTCTTCACCGCTCTGGTCTTCATCGCCGCGGCATCTGACCCCGCCTCTGACTCAGAGAGGCAGTAAGAGAATCCGCCACCCTTTGCAAGTAATGGCAGGTAGTGCGCCTTCTGCTCTTCTGTGCCGGCAAGAATGACTGGGACAGACCCCAACTTATTGACCGCTGGGATAAGGGAGGATGAACCACATACACGAGCTATCTCTTCAATGATGATGACAGTGGCAAGCGCATCAGCGCCTTCTCCACCATAGAGATCTGGAATGTGGGCTGCAAAGAGGTTAGTTGCAATGAGGGCATCGTGCGCCTCTTTCGGGTACCGCGATTGTGCATCGACATCGTGGGCGAACGGGGCAATCTTCTCCTCGGCAATGGCGCGCACACTCTCACGAAGATCTTCGTACTCCTGGCCGATAAGTGCTTCCATTCTTGCTACCCCTTAACTCTCGCCATTCACATTGTTGTGCTTGCTGAGCTGAGCTAAATATTTGTTGTACTTTGCTAACTCATCATCTTCACCCATCGCCGCTGCACGATCTGCTGCGCGATCGATACGCCGAACTTCTTTGGAATCATCCCGCACCCATTGAATAAAGGTTGCGATGAGAGCAATAAGAATTGGAATTTCTCCCATAGCCCAGCCGATGGCACCGCCAAGATGTTGGTCGGCCAATAAATTGGTATTCCAGGTCCGGTGCAGCGACGCATAGAAGCCACCATCGACGAGCGTGGATGTTGATAGGAGCGCGATTGAGAAATATGCGTGGATACTCATAGCCGCAAAGAGGGTGATGATGCGGACAATATGCGGAATCTTTCGGGGGTTTGGATCAACTCCTACGATGACGTAAAAGAAGAGATACCCTGCCAATAAGAAGTGGATATCCATCAGGAAATGGCCACTATGGCTCTTCATCAGCGCGCCAAAGAGAGGCGTCATGTAGAGCGCAAAGAGTGAACCATCGAAGATGACAAGTGCGACCACGGGAAAGGTGATGATCTTCGAGTAGCGAGAGTGAATCGCTGCAATCAAAGTTCCTCGGAGGCCTCGCTCCTCACCGCGTCCGATAGGCAAGGTGCGCATCGCTAGCGTGATTGGCGCGCTGAGGACAAAGCCAATCGGTGCGACCATACCCAACAACATGTGGGCAATCATGTGATACGAGAAGGAGAAGTGCGCATAAATTCCTAAACCGCCACTCGTTGCAAAATCTGTTACTGCAACAGCGGAAGCAAATGCGATAGTTCTACCAACGGGCCACTTATCGCCTCGCTTAGAGAGTACGCGAACTCCCTTTATATAGAGCGCTGTAATCAGAATGAGAAGCCCTAACATCACTCCATCAGGTATGTATCCCAACAAAATGCGTGACAGGTTGGGAGTGTGCGGCATGGCGATACCGGTAATGGAGAGAACTGGATCGGATTCAAGTTTTACATCAGCGGCCGAAATAGGAGGTGTCGTCGTCGAGAGCCACGCTCCGATAGCGACAGTAATCACCATCAGTGCTAATTCGTTGACGAGCAATCGAGGGCGCGATGCAATCTCAACGCCGGCCGCAATCCGCTTCCGTTGCTTCGCGGCGATACCAATCAACAGCGCCATTAAGAGAATTTTCAAGGCGACCAGGAAGCCGTAGAGGGAACTCCAGCCGGCGAGGAAGTGAAGGCGGGTCCACGCCGCGATTGCGCCTGAGAGTGCCACCGTTAGTGCGGACCAGAAAGCGAGCGAGCTAAAGCGGGCAATATTCCTAGCCCGTTCTTGAAGCGGGAGAATAATTAGCCCGAAGAGGCCTCCGACCCAGAGCGATATTGCTCCGACGTGAAAGATAATTGATCCAATTGCTAGTCCATGATTTCCGGCACTTGCAGCATGACTGGAGAAGAGTGGGACTAAGGTGCCGAGTAAGAGCAGTCCAAAGGCGGCGTAGATTATGGAAGTTCGTTTAGCGGAGGCGAGAATTACTGGGATCGCCGCAAAGATAATGATTTGAAAGAGGAAGTTACGACCAGTCGTCGTCTGAGTCAGATATGAGTGAATTGTTATGAGATCAAAGGCATTAAGGATTGATGCGCCAAGTAAATTTGCCAGCTCAATCAAGGCGCTACCAATTGTCGAAAAGAGCAGTGCGACGGCAGCTAACTTTGCGAGAGCGAGATAGCGCTCCCCTGATGTAGTTAACTTTCCACGATTATCAGCTAAGTAGAAGCCAAGAACAATAATCAGACCCATGAGGGCTAGCGTCGAAAGCAAGTACGCACCCTTTGTTACCGGAACGAGAAAATTTACAAGAGAATTATTCGTAAAGGGGTGAGCACTTCGAAGAATCAACATTGGAAAGGGGCTGATTACTCCGCTGACTTCTTTACTCGCGAGGCGCTCTTCCTAGATTTCTTCTGCTGTTTACGCATATCGTGAATGATTGCGCGGATATAGAGCGCCAAAAAGATGGCGACACCTAGCGCTGCTATTAACAGAATAAGCACAAAGATATTTCCCCCGGAGCTTCCTTTAGGAGTACTTGCCGAAGAAGTCTGCGACGGCGCTGCACTTGGTGTTGCGGATGCAGATGAAATTGCCGCTGGTGCGTTAAACATAAATGAATAGGAGCCACTTGCAGGAACATCCCCGTCTGCGACGAGCGTGTACGTAACTTTATACATCCCTGATCGTGTCAGCGCTTTGAGCCCTACTGTCGCAGTCGTCGTATCAATAGTTAATGAACCATCATCGACGCGATTACCAGCGGGATCAGTCACGGTGATGCTGCTGCCCTGATCCAGAAGAGGAAGGTCTGTTGTTAAGGAGATTGCGCTAGGGGCATCGGTCAAGACTGCTCCTGAGTTCGGAATTGAACCCACGAGGCTTGTTGCCTGCGCCGTCCCAGCGAGTCCAACGAGGCCCAGTGGCCCCAACAGGAGAGCTGTGAGTGCGGTTGCATAAACTCTGCGTGAGAACATCTTCCGGGCTCCATCCATGGCGATCTGAGTTCTGGCACTTCGATTGGTCGTAATCTTCCCACTTCTTTAAGATAAGCACTATGCCGACCTACGAATATGCCTGTGATGCTTGCGGTCATCACTTTGAGGCCGTTCAGTCCTTCGCCGAAGCGGCGCTTACCGAATGCCCTGCCTGCAAGGGCTCGCTGCGCAAGTTGTACTCCAACGTCGGAATCGTCTTTAAGGGTTCTGGCTTCTATAAGACTGACTCTCGCGGCACAGACGCTGGTAGCACAAAGTCCGCTGAGTAATTAACCCGGCTTAGCCGTGGTGAGGTGGTCGATCCGCCAAGATCTCTTGATCTCGTCTGGAAAGTGGCTGTGAGCTCGATTTCACTGACGCTTTGCCATCGACCGACGCCTGGACTTCGCCGGGATCAGGAATCGCATCATCACCGGTGAGATCGGGAATTAACTTCGCCATCACTTCTCCACCTTTCCAGAACTCTTGAGAGAGAGTTCTAGCGCATCGATAATCGAGCCTACTCCTTCTTCTGGAAGTAGCGTATCTTGGCGTGGACCCCGCCAAATCGAGCAATCTCATCGACGCCGTTCACAAGCAACTGCCATAATCTGACCATTGTTCAGATAACTCAAGGAGTGCAGATGTTTGAGAAACTTGGCCACAGTATTGTGAAGCGCCGCAAGTCAGTCTTAGCCCTATTTATTGTGGCGCTGATTGGTCTTGGTGCACTCGCCGGGCTGGCTATTCCACGCCTCTCTGGTGGCGGTTACTCAAATCCAAATAGCGATTCCGCTAAAGCCGGAAAGTATTTAATTGATACATTCCACGTAAAGGATCCGGCAGTTATTCTTGAGGTGAAATCATCAACCTCAATAACTGACCCAAGCGTTGTAGCAGATGCCACAGCGCTTGAGCGAGCGATTGCCGCAGAACCTGGCGTACTCAAGACTCTCTCATACTGGAGCGCCGGTGGTGCTCCTACCTTGGCGAGCAAGGACCAGAAGGCTGCCTATCTTTTCATCTACTCCCCCGAGAATGACCCGACAAATGCGAAATCTCTTGGAAAGCTCATTGCTTCCAAATATGACGGCAATTACAAAGGTCTTCACATTTATGTAAACGGTATCGCCGCCTTCAATTCCGCACTCTCTGACAAGATTTCAAAGGACCTTGCCCTAGCTGAGGGAATTTCAGTTCCACTAATCTTTATCCTGCTGTTATTTGTCTTCGGTGGCCTCATTGCCAGCGCTACCCCGCTCATTGTTGGTGTAAGCGCAATCATTGGTTCACTCGCAATCATCTATCTCATCTCTCTCGCGACTGGCGTGAGCATCTTTGCTCTTAATTTGATCACTGGTATGGGACTTGGTCTGGGGATTGATTACGCCCTCTTAATGGTCAACCGATTTAGAGAAGAGTTACACCACGGCAAGGATGTTGAGAGCGCAATTGTTAATACAGTAAAGACTGCTGGCAAAACAGTCTTCTACTCTGGTGTCACTGTGATCATCACGCTCGCTTCACTCACCTTCTTCCCACTCATGTTCCTGAAGTCTTTTGGTTACGCAGGAATGGCGGTTGTTGCAACTGCAATAGTTGCGGCGCTCGTTCCATTCCCAGCGATCCTTGCACTCATTGGACACCGTATTGATAAGTTCGTGGTCCGCAAGAGCGCAATTACTCCGAAGGCAGATGGCCGATGGGCTCAGACTGCGCGCTTCGTTATGCGCCGCCCGGTAGCGGTAGTAGTGCTCTCGTTAACTGTTCTTGCCATTATCGCCTCACCTATCCGTAACGTCGTCTTCTCACAAGCGGATGCGCGCGTTATGCCAGCAAATTCGCCAATCGCAATTGCTAACGCCGCCGCCACTGCAGATTTCCCAGGGCAAGAGGGAAATCCCATTGAATTTGTAATCCCTCATGGTGCGACAAAGAGTTCTGAGGTTGCTTCATACCAAGCAAAGATTCAGAGCGTTAACGGCATTGCTCGAGTTGGCCGGTCTGAAATCGTGGGCAAGGATCTTCGATTCTCGGCGGTACACACCATGAATCCGCGTACCAATGAAGCTGAGGCGCTCATCAAAGAGATCCGCGCTATCAAAGCACCTGCTGGCACTCTGATTGGTGGCGTTGCTGCTGATTACACGGATACGCAGGCTGGCATCGCAAAGACTCTTCCTTGGGCGCTTGGTTGGATTGGCCTCGGAGTTCTGATTCTGCTCTTCCTCTTCACCGGTTCCATCATCCTTCCGATTAAGGCAGTTGTTCTCAACATCATCTCGCTAGCGGCGATGATGGGCGCTCTCACCTGGATCTTTATCGAGGGACATTTAACCTGGCTCGTCGGTTCATTCACTAACACCCACACCATCGATACATCTATGGTGATCCTGATTTCGGTGGTCACCTTTGGACTCTCCATGGATTACGAAGTCTTTCTACTCTCCCGCATCAAGGAAGAGCACGAGTCAGGCCTTGGCAATGAGGATGCAGTAGCAACTGGCCTCCAGCGATCAGCTCGGATCATCACCGCAGCCGCCGTGCTTCTAGCAATTGCTTTTGCAGCGTTTATTACAAGTGGCGTGACAAATATCAAGAGTCTTGGCTTCGGTGTTGCATTTGCAGTGCTACTTGATGCAACGGTAGTCCGCGGTCTTCTTGTACCAGCGCTGATGCGACTCTTTGGCGAGCGCAACTGGTGGGCGCCGAAGTCTTTGAAGCGCTTTACTATTAACCACTAATTTGTCTGGCACTACCCTTAATTGTGGCCTCTTCGGATGCCACAATTGAGCCATGCCGCCTAAGGTCTATCCCCCGCACCCCACCTTTAAGAGCACGGCAGAGCGTGATGTATTTAGCGCTCTATTAGCTGCGCTATCGGATGAAGATATGATCTTTGCAAATCTTCGAATCACTGATTCTGAACATGAAGATGCTGAGATTGATTTCGTCGTACTGCTGAAAGAGAACGGCATTGCCGTCATTGAAGTTAAAGGTGGTCACATCACCCATGATGGTCGAGGCTGGGTTCAATCCGATAAGCGGGTAGCTCGATACATCGAACCAGCCACTCAAGCCATTGTCGGCTTCCACGCTCTCATGAACTACACCTCCCCACGTTGGTCACAACTGCCGATTCGCTCCGATTGGCTTGTCGCCTTCCCGCACTCTGACATCGTAGATCCAGGTGACCCAGCGCTACCCATGAGTCGCATCATTCAGAAGAGCCAACTCCCAAATATCCTCTCCAGCTTAAAGTCGTGTGTAAATGCGAATCTCAGTAGGGCTGTTCCATCAATTCCAGGCTGGGTCGATATCTTCGCCAAGACACTTATGCCCATCGCCTCTCACCGCGTCTCACCTGAGGCAGTGCTTGGAAATAATTATGAGTTCATTCGAAACCAAACGCATGAGCGCGCGATTCTCCTGGATCAGCTTTCTGATAACTCTCGTTACTACGTCCGCGGCCCGGCCGGTTCGGGTAAGACGTGGCTCGCATTTGAACAGGCTAAGAAGTGGACAGGTGAAGGGCTCGAAGTTGCCCTTCTCACCTACAACGATGGTCTGACCACATACTTCAAGAATAAGAACTCAGAGCTCCCGTTCGAGGAGCAGATAAGTTTCGTCGGATCATTTAACGAGTTTGCCGTTTTGATTCACTCAGATGTTGGGCACCCATCCCACCACACCGATGTAGTCGATCGATATCGCGATGACCTCCTTGCAAAGGCGGCTGATTTAACTTCGGAAGAGAAGTTTGATGCCTTCGTTGTCGATGAGGCAGAAGATTTCTTAAAATCCTGGTGGGAGGCGCTTGATCTATCAGTGCGCGAGAATGGACGGCTAGCACTCTTCGGGGATGACCAACAACAGATCTTTGGGTTTAACTCTGTGCTACCGAATAACTTGGCTTACTTCCGACTCAATGAGAATTTGCGTAATTCGCAACAAATAGCTGAGGCGATTTCACATTTAGTTGATCGTCCAATTATTCCCCGTGGCCCACACGCCTTCGATATTGAGTATGTGATTTCGGAGAGCGTGGTTGAGGAGGCCGATCGTGTAGTTTCTCGGCTCACCGAGGTTGAGCTATGGAATCCGAAAGAGATTGCACTTCTCACAACCAAACGTCGACACGAACTCCACAAAACCTGGATCGATGTGAGCACAGAGCGATACTGGGAGTATCTCTGGATTGGCGATTATGTCTTCTACTGCACGGTCGCCGGTTTTAAGGGGCTTGAGAAACCAGTTGTCGTGCTCGCCGTTGACGGCTTCCACGAAGATGCAGATTGGAAGGATGTGATGTACGTAGGAATATCCCGTGCTCGCGATAAATTAATCATCGTTGCAGATGAGCCTACAACGGCAAAGATTCAGGCGCTGCTCTCTGGTAACTGAATGGTCTCGCCATGAAGTAGCTGCTGGTTGGGTAGGCCCTTCAAAAGATGCACCTTCGCTTCACCAAATACGTTCCAGTGGTCCTCACCTGTTCTGCGTACGAGCGCCGTCAACTCATCTACTCCGATGAGTATCGAGTTATCTGGAACATGAAGAAGAACTTTGGCAGCACTTTCTGGTATCCACTTAAAGAATTTATTGAAATGCGGGATTACGCGCAGATGTGGCATCAGGCCGAGCCCTTCGGTAGGCGCAGACTTCAGTAGGCGGAAGTTTGGAATGTGAGCACTAAGCACCATCGCGCCAGCGCTACAACCAGCAAGTGATGCGCCACCCTGCCAATTTTTCACAAGCGCATCCCAGAGCGGTGAGCCCATTAAGCAGGTGGAAAGGTAGTGAGGATCTCCACCTGAGATGTACATCAGGGCTGCGTTATCAACTCTGGCAACAATTTCAGGGTTGAAGGCATCTTCGCGATTGAAGACTGGCAAAAATACCTGTTCTACTCCAAGTGCTTCAGCTTGCTTTGCGCCTAACTCTCTCCAATAGTGAAGTCGATCAGCACTTTCACGTCCAGCAGCTGTTGGCAATTGAAGGAAGAGAGGTTTCTTGCCATTGCGCTCACCATCGCGAATCAGGGATTCTTCAAGCAATCGCATTGCGGGGAGGTACTCCCCAGAGCCGACGAGAGCTATTGAGCCGAACGGGCTATTCATGTGATCTCCCGTCTCCATCGCGCCAAGCGTGATAATAGTACAACGATGGAATTACCTCCTCACCAGACTCTCAGTAACGATTGCTCCAGCGAAACCGATAAGTGTTCGCACTCGCGTATTACGGAGAATTTGCCGAGAATAATTACTCAAATACCGTTAACGGGTCTACAGTGTTTTTATAAGTACCGCTAGGTGCTTATTCTGATAACGCAGGTTCGCGTTTAATTTATGAATCCGATATTGGATTTACAGATTCATTCTCTGAATGGACTACAAATGAATAATGAAAAAAGGTTCTCATCACCTATTAAAAGATTGACAATTATCGCCGCAGCATTGGCGCTCGGCACAGGATTCCTCCCAGGATCCGCCAACGCGGCAGTCGCCCCCCTTAATCTAGGTGTGGCATCTACGTACGGCGTCTTGGCGAGTGCAGCTTTCACAAGTGCGACCCCAAGCGCAGTCATCGGAACAGCCGGTGGAGATATTGGATATACCAGTGCCTTTACCGGAACGGTCGCTCACACCGGATCTCTCTATACCGGTTCTGCAACAACCATCGCTCTTACAAATGCGGCGACAGCTCTTGCGGATAACCGCAGTGGAACTGCAACTCCAGTTGAACTAGGTGTTGGTCGGGTAATCACACCGGGTGCCTACTTCGGTGGCACCTTAGAAGTAAACGGCACACTCACACTTGATGGCCAAGGTGATCCAGCCTCTGTCTTTATTTTCAGGGCGGCATCAACGCTGGTCACGGGTGTCAGCAGTACCGTGAAACTCATCAACGGTGCACGGGCTTGTAATGTGTATTGGCAGCTCGGTAGCGCGGCAACTCTTGGAACTAATTCCAAAATGTCCGGCCACGTTATTGCGCAGTCGAGCATCAGCACTGGCGCTGGTACCTCCGTTGCAGGGCAATTGATTGCAATTTCTGGATCAGTCACTCTAGGCGGAACAACCATTGCAAATAATGGTTGCCTTCCAACTCCTAACATCCTGACACCAAGTACCGCACCAGTCCAAACTTCAGATGTGATTGCTTATGCACCTGTCGCTGGTCTGATTGCTGGTGGCGAAATTGTAAGCGTCGAAGTTGCTGATGCCGCCTGCCCAGTCATCAACGTCTCCGTTGGTGGCGTTATGTTGGCAACGACCCAATGGAGTCAGAACGCAACTACAGTCTCAATTATCATGCCTGCGCATGTTGTCGGCACTGTTGAAATTCAGCTCTACAACGGATGTGCGCCATTGGTTTCACCTATGTCATACATCTATCAGACAACATCTGCCTATGCTCCATCTGCTGAGATGGCTACGCTTCATATCATCAAAGTAGTAACGAACTCAGCCACTGGAACACTCACGCCGTCATCATTCATCTTCCATGTCATGCACAATGGCACAGATGTTGATGGCAGCCCTAAGGTCGGCTCGGCTTCGCCTGGCATCACCTACGTGCTTCCCGCAGGTAGTTATGTCCTTTCCGAAGATCCAACCCCTGGCTATGGTGGCACTTGGTCAAGTGGTTCAATAACAGCCGGTGGAACAGTCGTTCTCGTAGGCGGAACTGATGTAACAGTTACGCGTTCGAATTACGAAATTGCTTCAACTCCTGTTACTCCAACACCAACACCAACCGCTTCTCCAGCTCCAACAGCAACACCAGAACCAACGGCAACTCCTGCTGTACCACCAACCGAGACCACCGCAACTGGTGGAACTCTTCCAAATACATCTACACCTTGGGGTAATGCACTCCTCATTGGCGCAGGTTTGGTAATTCTTGGTGCAGTCGGATTCTCATTCCGTAAGGGATCAGTTAAGTAACTTATTAACTAGAGACCATGAGAAACGTTAAGTTCACTCGGGCGATTGCAACTCTTTCAGTTATCTCGATAACTGGAGGAGTTGCAATGGCTCTCTATGCCGGAATTCAGATTCATAGTTCATCGGTAGCACAAGCCCAGCAATATCTACCTGCTGCCTCAAAGAAGTGGGGAAACTTGGTCACTCCCATTCTTAAGCGCAGTAGTGATATTCCGGTCGGCACCTTCATTGGGACAATCTCGCTTCCGACTATTAAAAAAACTGTGAATGTATTTCAAGGAACCACCACAAGTGTTCTCGCGCGAGGTGTGGGACATTATGTGAAGAGTGTTCTTCCGGGCACTGCCAATAACTCAATTCTCGCTGGGCACCGGGATACCGTCTTCTCGCACCTTGGCGCTTTGAAAATTGGTGATCCAATTATTGTTACTGAACAAAATGGCATTTTCACCTTTGTCGTAAAGAAGATTCGTATTGTCGATAAGAATGACCAGACAGTCATTGTGCCGACAACAGCTGCAACCCTCACTCTCTCCACCTGCTATCCATTTATCTACTTTGGAAACGCCCCTAAGCGATATGTCGTGGTTGCAACAATTGTTAAACCACCTAACACAGTGGGCGCATCAACATGAGACATCGCTTCGGGCTAGGAATCACAATTGCGCTGGCAGTTGTCGCCAGCTCCTCGTTCATACTTCAAACCGTCCTCTCAAACGGTGCCTCACCCTCTGAAATTACCCTTGGGCGGGCTGCGGACTACTCCATTGTTTCAGGTGGAACGATCGTGCTGGGAGCAACTCTTCTCTTCACTGACTCTCCTACTGCAAGCGGTGCTAACTATCCGGCACTCCTCAGTGGAGTTCAGCTTGGTCTGTTATCAGCAGCCGGGATGGCGCATGTAGAGAATGGAAACCCTGAAGCCTCGCTCGTTCTCGCCGATGTTGCTACCGCCTTCTCGTTTATACAATCCCTTCCTGGCAGTGATCTGCCAGCTGCAGAGATGGGCGGCGCTACTTACCTGCCCGGCGTTTATGACGCTCCGAGTTCGGCCGCACTCAACATCGCCTCCCCAGTTGTACTCGACGGTGGCGGTAACTCGCACTCAATATTTGTCTTTCGCACAGCAGCTGCATTTAACGTTGCAGCATCACTCAATATCTCGTATATCAATGGTGCAAGTCCAGTGAATATTTACTGGGTAGTTGCAGCTGGCTTCGCCCTAGGAGCAGCTACGCATATTCCTGGAAATATTTTGGTCGGAGCAGATGCAACAACTGGTGCAAGTTCGAATATTGAAGGTTCGCTTTTATCCCTCGGGTCGATTTCACTGGGCGCCTCCTCAACCTTTGTTCACGTAACCGTTCCGCCGGTCATCGTGGTTCCAACGCCTACGCCAACGCCTACGCCAACGCCTACGCCAACGCCTACGCCAACGCCTACTCCGACGCCTACTCCGACGCCAACGCCTACTCCGACGCCTACTCCGACGCCAACGCCAACGCCAACGCCAACGCCAACACCAACACCGACACCGACACCGACGCCTACTCCGACTCCCACTCCAACCCCCACTCCGACTCCCACTCCGACTCCCACTCCAACACCGACACCGACGCCTACTCCGACTCCCACACCAACCCCCACTCCAACCCCCACTCCCACACCAAGTTCTGCTGTAGCAATCCCAGCAGTGACTCCTGCAGCCTGCTTGCTTGAAATTTCTCACTTGCAATTTGTGAAGAGCACTTCAGATTCAACGAGCGGAAAACTGACATGGCTGACTAAGGGTCCTGGCACATATCTCTTCGTCGGAGATCCAGCTCTATATCCGGAGCAGTTGAAGTACGGTTTGTACACCGCGGCATGGGATGGCTCCATCGTGCATTTGTCGCCTGGGAAGTCTTATCAAGTTCACGTCTTCTATAAGTCGGAGTGCGGCTTAATCTCTGAGGTCTCACGTAATATCCAAGTCGGCACACTAAACCTTGTGGTTAGTACGCACACTCCTACGCCAACCGTGACTCCGAAGCTAACACCAACGCCAACACCAAGTGTCAGCCCGCATCACACCTCCACCCCAAAGCCAACTCCGACTGTGACTTTTCATCCAGTCACTAAGCCAAGTTCGCATCATTCTTCGGCGAAACCGAAGCCAGCACCTTCTCCCTCACATTCAATCTCAGGACCTCTAGTGAATTACTCAAGTTTCTTGCTTGAACCCGTCAGTGGAAATAACGTAATCAATATTTATCTTCATAATCTGGTTATCGGTCAAAGTGTTCATATCGTCATAAGGAGCGTTAAATGAGAGCTCGAAGAACACTCCTTGCAACCGCTCTCGTTTCTATCTACTTTGCGATCGGGGCGACATCGGCGATTGCCTCAGAACCAGCGAGTACCACACTTTACGAAACCATTACGGCACAAGAGGCAATCGATCTCAGCTTGGTTATCCCTGAAACAACAACCGCTGGTTACAAAAGTTTGGAAGTTCAAGTCACTGGCGCATCAACGCCCGATACTTTCAAATCAATTCTCTTCTGCAAGAGTCTTGATGGGACAGTGCATTGGGACAATATCTGTCCGGATTTAGCAAATGTTTCAGCGCAGACCGCACTCGAATCAGCCAGGACTCGTTCAAGTTTGCCTACGTACACGCCACTATCAGATCCTAAGAATTCAACAGGTAGAGCAATCATTGCATTTGCTGTTTTGACACTAGTCATGGGGGCAGGGGCTCTTGCCTCTTCCAAAATTTCAACTACCTCATCTGCCGGCGCCAACCAGCCTGGTTACATGGCACAACTCTCTCGAGGTGGCGTACTAGTCGCTGGAACGCAATTGGGACGTGGCGACCGTGCAGAAATTTGGCGGCGCCCCACTTCAAAGAAGATTGATGGCTTTTTTACCCGGACTGGGAAGCAAATCTCAGGCGTATCTCCATTAGCAACGAGGATTCTCTCGGATGGAAACTATCTTCGCTCTCTCTTCGGTCCATTCGCTCTCGTAATTTATCCCATCTCCATTGCCCTCGGATGGGTTGCGACAAGATCACTACATCAAGAGGCGCTGCCGCCTTCACTGGTATTTATACTTTTGATGATGACCATCGGGGTTATCGACTCATTCGCAGGACTTCTCACAGCTGCAGCATTCATCATCTCGGTTATCGCAACTGGTCACCTCACTTCACTCAACGCTGGTTTGACCGTGATGGGAGTATCGCTACTCGCCTTCAGCCCAACTCTCTTAGCAGGCGCCTTTCGCCCCTTTAGACGGGCCGTGTGGGATTTCACCTCGTTGTGGGAACGTGCAACCGATTACCTACTCGCCAGCGTGCTCACCGGATGGGTAGTTCAACAGATTATTCTCGGCCTACCCGGTCTTGCCGGATTGCGATTACCGCTAACCATTCATGCGCGCGAAATTGCCCTATGGGCTGTTGGCCTAGTAATCCTGAGATTCGCAGCAGAGGATCTCTCACTGAAATTCTTCCCACAGCGTCTCTCAGATTTAGAACCCGAATACCGAGCGCGCACCATCTCCCAACAAGTATTTGCCACCATATTTAAGGTCGCGATCTTTGGGGTTATTGCTGGAAAGTTTGTTGGATTCTCACCTGAACTCTTCATCGGAATTGCTCTCTTCGCCCTTCCACTCGGAATGGGAATATTTGAAGATAAGTTTCCGAAGTCAGCAGCAATCCAGAAGTGGATGCCGACCGGGATCATAGAAATGCTGGTGATGACACTTGCTGGCTTCTTATTAGCAGCTGCAGTTCAGCACCGCTACCCATCAGCGAGAAATTATGTACTGATTAGCTTTGTCGTCCTCAGTATTCCTGGATTTATCCTCAAAATCCTCGCACTCTTTGGTGAGGATGGCGCAGAAGATTGGAAGATTACGAAGTTCGGGCAGAATGCATACCGAGTCTTAGGTGTACTAGCACTTGGAGTACTTATTTGGATTATTTTGAGCGGTTTACTGGTTTCAAATAACGTATAGCTATTTTTAAGAGAACTTAATTCATTCGTTCAATCATGATGACTTGGGCATGCTCGTGCGTTGTCATCACGTAGCGGAAATTTTTAGGCAGTAATCGCAGGAGCGCTTTCCACATAAGAGTGAGACCAAAACGCTTTGAAATATCCTCTACGTAGAGTCGACCATTCACCTTCAGATAAGGAATCAGTGCAATAACCGAATTGAGATCCGGCACGGGCCGATGAAGTCCATCGATAACGGCAAAGTTCACGCCTCCCCCGTGTTTGCGAATTGCATTCTGGAGTTCGCTAAAAGTCGATGGTTTTAATTGATTGAGGTAATAGGAATCAAGGCGCTCTTCCGAGACGAGAACCTCGCGATCAATATCGGCGCCAAGGGCATGCGCATTAGGAAGGAAATCTCGGAAAGCTCGAATTCCACCGAGCGGCTTATAGCGCGAGTCCATATGGGAGAGGATTGTCGGGTTATGTGTGCCAAGACCAATCTCTACGATCAACCCTGGCTCGTTCTTGATTGAACTAAGGAAGGGACCATAAATCAGGTGGTAATCATGGCGAACTGATTTATCCGAGCCACACACTTCAAGTAGGTGTCGAAGATGCTCAGTATCAGACTCGTGAATTGCGCTTACTTTGACGCTCTCGGCGCTCTGCAGCCTCACTCTTATTAACTTTGGAAGGCGAATGAGAACCGAGATCAATTGTGAGGCTTTTTGAGGAGAGTTCTTAATGTAAGTCTTTATCTCCATCGCACTCAGCATGGCGAAATTTTAGTGGTTTACAGATGGGCGCTTTGCACTAATCGCTAGTGCGACTCAGGCAGATTTAATTTAAGAAACCATAGAGAAGTGCAGATACGCCTACAACGGCCCAGAAGATTTGCACTGGACGGCGCTCTAGTTTCTTTGCCGGCCCTTCAAAATAGGTTAGGGCAAGGAGTGCGACTCCGGGCAGAATGATAATCAGACTGTGGAGGACGATATGAGGGTGAGAACGTTGATAATCCCAGTTAAGTAACCCGGTGGCGATTAGCGCGTAAGCCCACATTCGGTAATTGGACATTCTTACTCCCTTTTTCTATAAATGTTTACTCTCGTAGAAAAGAAAATGGCGGGAGGGAAATTCCCTCCCGCCATCAACTTTCAGAAATTAATGGCTGTCAGCCATTCCTTCAGCTGCAGACTTCATGCGAGCGATACGGAAGATTGTGATTCCGAATACGCACTTTGCGAGAACGTCAGCAATTGTGTAACCAATCTGGCGATCGGTGAAGAGGTACGCCATCTGATGTGCTGATGGGTTCTTAACCAAGATTGGGATCAAGTATGAAATTGGGTATACGCCCCATGTAGCGATAAGCAATAGACGCAAACGGCCGATTGATGCTGCTACGCCTTCTGGCTGGCGCTCAAGTGACTTGCCAAGCTCTACGAATAGTACGTAAAGGATGTACAAGAAAGGAATTGTTGAAAGAACACCGAAGAGAATCTTGGTGCTGTTGTTGTTTGAGATTTCTCCAGGGTAACCGAGGATGATCATTGCAGCTGAAGCTGGAACAAGGCGACCGATGAGTGACTTTGATGCTTCCTTTGCAATTGCAAGAACAGCAATTACCTCAACGAGCAATAGTGGAACAGTCAAGATCCAGTCAACATAACGGTAAGCCTCATTGAATGCACCCTGCTCTGTGCCGACCTTTACAGCCTGTGCAGTTGATGACTCATTGAATGAGTTGAAGATACGGAAATAGTGGTAGCCAGCGATGAATGTAACCATTGATGACATGACCAATGCGCTGCGGTACTTAGCAAGAACGCGGCTCTGTCCAACCAATGTGTAGACAGTGCATGCGAGCATCGAGATGAGACCAAATGAGAAGACGTTGTATAACGAACTCCACTGGCCGTTAGAGAGTTGAAGCATTCGGATATTCCTCCTGTAGGTTGGGCGGCCCTGGAATCCGAGGTTGCTCGGTAGCCGACTCCTGTGCGCTAAGTGTTAGCCCTCGAACGGCTTTTCGCCAGCATTTCCTAAGGGATTTCTCAATAAATCTTGAGTCCAATGTCACTTTTTCGCCGTTTTAGAGCGCTTTTAAGTCGAACCGGGCAGTAGCAATCATGTGAGGGACGGTTAGCGACCAGACCACGACTAACGTTGACCAGAGCATCCCTGATCCGAACCGCCCAGGCAGGGCGAGCATGAGACCGAGCCCTACCACCACTGTTCCCGCTACGGCATAGAGGCCTGGGACGATCGCAGCCCAGATCGCCTTCGTTGACTCCCCCGACGTTGCCAAGGCGTGGGCTCGTGGGAGCTTGGGTACGAGTCGAGCGGTATGCCTGACTGCATGCCAGCAACCAAAGTAAATTGCGAAGGTAATCAGCGCAGGCGCAATCAGGGCGAGCAACAGGAGCAGCATTAAATCAATTGCTGGTTCATAGTTTTTTACGAGCAACAGGACTGTAATCGCAATAAGAGCGACGACCAGCGTTGTAATTTGCCAAGCGTTCTGCATTGAGCCAGCCCAGCCGCTTAGAGATCCGTGAATCCGATTTAGCGCGCTAGTAGAGCGCGAATCTGTAAGCGGAAGAACTATGGGAAGTGCGCCCGCTGGGATTGCATAAAGATTTTCGAGAATAAACGGTTTTTTGCTAACCCCGCGTGCAATTCGCCATTCACCAGCAAAGGCCGCGTCACCATAACCGAAGTGGAGCGCGCTCATGATGAGTACAAGTCGGAATCCCCAAATGTTCCACGTTGCGATTCCGAATCCAGCTGCGACAGCGATGGCAACGTAGATAACGATGAAGAGCACGAACCGAACTTTTGATTTTGAGGAGATAGAGATCAAATGGTCAACAGCGCCGTGTGGGACTCCTAGAAGCAGCGCTCCGAGCGCAATTACAAGCTGAACCGAGATAGAGAGTTGAATTCCAAGAACTTTCAAGGCAATGAAAGCCAGGATTGCTACTATCGCAGATAGGCGCGAAAACTTCTGCGCCCGCGCATACACAGCAGAAAGTCCGAGATTCATAGCGCGAGCGTATGTGAAAAAACCTCAGTTTG
>CAINVP010000100.1 GCA_903854185.1 uncultured Actinomycetes bacterium | reverse complement strand
TCGATGCGATTTACTTCATCAATCGTCCCTGAAGTAGGCGCGACAAAGGGGCACCCAGTCTTAGTCAAGATGTCAGTAGCCGGGTAGTTGTGATGGGCCCTCGCATAACTCACTTTGCATCCTGCTATCGGAAAAGTGTACGTCGGGGCAGCGTGGGCCTCGCCCGTGAAAACGAAGAGGAGAATTGCTGTACAAATTATTCGCTTCATCACTATCACATCATAACTCGCATTATTGCTAGATTGACGGGGTGAAGAAGAATCGTCATTCATATTGGATAACAGAGAGAGTATTGATTGCAACCCTCTCGGGACTTGCGCTCTGGGTTGTACACCTTGCATTCAATTTGCCGGAGAGTTATCGCGCCCAAAATTGGGATTTAGCCTGGGTCGGCTTTGATCTATTCATGTTCGTGACCTTGGCAATTACTACCTGGGGCATCTGGCGACAGCGCCAAATAGCGATATTCGGTTCGATTGTTTCGGCAACTCTTTTAGTTATTGACTCGTGGTTTGATATGGCAACATCACAAGATGGCTTTGACTTCAGAGGTGCGATTATTGCAGCGGTAGTCTTTCAAATTCCGATAGCAATTGCGCTGATCCGGTTTGCTCGGAGAGAAATCCACCAACAAATTAGAACAATCCGCGGACGATTGGGAATCGAAATTACTCGAGTATCTCTTATCCGTACTCCTCTTGGAATTCTCCCTAAGGAGGGGTTACCCGATTAGAGATTATCGAAGACCTGAATAACGCCGCTATAACAAGCGACCCATGTGCGCTGGGTAGATGCATCAAATGTGACACCAATCGGGCGTTCGCAGACCTTGACCGTCTCCATAATTTTCAAATCTGCACTGCGCACTTTCATCATAGTATTGCTGACATAGTTCACGACGAAGAGAGCGCTCCCATCACTTGAAATATCGAGACTTCTCGGCGTATCCCCCACCTTGGCACTCTTCTCAATCTTTCCACTCTCAATATTCCAAGAGCGCAGGGTTCCCGATTCGCTCAAGGTGATGTAAATCCGCTTGCCATCTGGCGATAAGACAATCGCTCGCGGATTCAGGCCTACCGTGAGTAGTGATTGCTTGAGCGTGACGAGATTAATTCGGTGAAGCTTGAGCCCTCCCATCTCGGCAACATATGCATATTTACTATCGCTAGAGATCGCCATCCCACGGGGATAAGGTCCAATCTTTACCGTTGCAACGGTCTTCCCGCTCTCTACCGAAATTATTGTTACGTTGTAGGAGCACCAATTTGCAACTAGGAGGTATTTATTATCCGGTGTGACCCTCACGACCTTCGGAACTGAACCAACGGCGTACATGGCATCAATCCTCTTGGTTGCCAAATTTACCCGCGAGAGAAAACTCGTCGGATACTTGGATGCAGGCGAACATTTGTCATCTTCATTCCCGTTATAGCCCGCGCCATACATGGAATAATTTGTGTAGTACAAATATTTGCCGTCAGGTGAGAACGCCCCTTCAACCGGAGCGCCTTGGTAAATGCCTTGATAGCTCGTGAAGCCAAAATCTGAGAGCCGAACAGAATCTTTTATCGTCGCAATGAGTTTGGCAGTCGTTGCGTCGTACAGGGTTACAGTGTGGCGATACATCATGTTCTGGGCGCTTACTAGCCCGGTGTTAGATGCGAGCACAGACTTAGGAGCAATCGCACCACCAATAATCTTAAAGAGCTTCATCTGCTGCTCTGCAGTCGTTGAAGGGGTCGCGATTGCTTGATTCGAGAGCAAGGCAAGGAGTAGCCCCGGAATGAGAACTCTTACCTTGCGCATACGGGAAGGGTATCCGCATAATGAAGGGTACATTTTCAGATAAAGTACACCTTCGCGAGGGGGTAGCTCAGTTGGTTAGAGCCCCGGACTCATAATCCGGTCGTCGTGGGTTCGAGCCCCACCCTCCTCACTGCATTACTTCGCGGAGTTCGTTACAAGAGGTCGAAGCGATCCAACATCATGACCTTATCCCAGGCGTAGACGAAGTCGTGAACAAACTTCGCCTTAGCATCGGATGAGGCGTACACCTCAGAGAATGCGCGAAGTTGTGAATGGGATCCGAAGATGAGATCAGCACGGCTCGCTGACCAGAGTACTTCGCCACTCTTGCGATGGCGGCCCTCGTAGAGATCCGTTCCAGCCTTTGGAGCCCAGACGATATCGATATCGAGAATATTGACGAAGAACTCATTTGTAAGAACGCCCGGGTTCTTTGTAAGAACACCGGTAGCCGAACCATCAACATTTGCGCCAAGCGCACGCATTCCACCGATGAGAACTGTCATCTCTGGAGCAGTGAGCTCTAATAGGCTCGCCTTTTCTATAAGTGCCTCAACGGATGAGCTCTTGAAATTACGGAAGCCATCCTCCTTCGGCTCAAGAACCGCGAATGAGTGCACATCGGTATTTTCTTGCGAAGCATCTGTGCGGCCAGGAGTAAATGGGACATCAATCTCGACGCCCGCTTTCTTTGCGGCATCAGCAACTGCAACCCAACCACCAAGAACAATGAGATCGGCAAGTGTCGCAGCCTTCTTCTTTCCCAGTTTTGACGCGTTGTACGTGGCGAGAATCGCTTCATACTCTGCAAGAACGCGCTTTAGCTCTGCTGGGTTATTTACCTCCCAATTGATCTGTGGTTCCAAACGAATACGAGCGCCGTTGGCGCCACCACGCTTATCTGTTCCACGGTAGGTAGAGGCTGAAGCCCAAGCGGTAAGGATGAGATCTGCCGTAGAGAGCTTTGAACCGTGAATCAGATCAACGAGGGCGGCGATTCCCTTTGCGCCAATCACTTCACCCTTCTGCTTAGGAAGTGGGTCTTGCCAGATTAATTTCTCGGAAGGAACTTCCTTGCCGAGATAGCGAGCAGCGGGACCCATGTCACGGTGAGTGAGCTTGTACCAGGCACGTGCAAATGCATCTTCAAATGCAGCAGGGTCTGCCAAGAAGCGACGTGAAATTACTTCGTAAGCCGGATCGGTGCGAAGTGCGATATCCGTTGTGAGCATGATTGGTGCATGCGTGACACCAGCGCGGTGCGCATCGGGGACAGCGTTTGCAGCTTTCCCACCTTGTGGAATCCACTGCGTAGCACCTGCTGGAGACTTTGTCTGTTCCCATTCGTACGCAAAGAGAGTTGTGAAATATTCGTTATCCCATTTAATTGGCGTTGGTGTCCATGCACCTTCTAGGCCTGATGAGATGGTATCTGCGCCGTGTCCTGCGCCCATTGTGTTCTTCCAGCCAAGGCCCATCTCTTCTATGGCAGCGGCTTCTGGCTCTGCTCCCACAAACTTACTTGGGTCACCTGCACCATGCGCCTTACCGAATGTATGACCGCCGGCAATGAGTGCAACAGTCTCTTCATCATTCATCGCCATGCGAGCAAAGGTCTCGCGAATATCAATAGCTGAAGCGAGCGCATCAGGATTTCCATTAGGGCCTTCAGGGTTTACATAAATTAGACCCATTTGGACTGCAGCTAATGGATTCTCGAGATTACGCTGGCCTGAGTAACGCTCATCTGCAAGCCACTCTGCCTCTTTGCCCCAGTAGGTCTCATCTGGCTCCCAGACATCTTCACGTCCGCCACCAAAACCGAAAGTCTTAACTCCCATATCTTCAAGGGCGACATTTCCAGTAAGAATCATGAGGTCAGCCCATGAAATCTTCTTTCCATACTTCTGCTTGATTGGCCAGAGAAGTCGGCGCGCCTTATCGAGGTTTACGTTATCTGGCCAAGAGTTCAATGGCGCAAAGCGTTGCATTCCCGCACCGGCGCCACCGCGACCATCAGAGATGCGATAGGTACCAGCGCTATGCCACGCCATGCGAATAAAGAAGGGGCCGTAATGTCCGTAGTCGGCCGGCCACCATTCTTGGGAATCAACCATGAGGGCGCGCAGATCACTCTTGAGCGCATCGAGGTCGAGCGAGAGAAATTCTTTGCGGTAGTTGAAATCGGGATCCATCGGATCTACCTGAGCCGGATTTGCTTGAAGAGCTCTCAGGCTGACCTGACTTGGCCACCAATCTCTATTTTGAGTACCGGTACCTGCATGACCTGTAACAGGGCACTTTGCTTCGCTCATGATGAACTCCTCAACTATCTCAGCCGTAATTCTTAGCGTAAACCGCTCCCCAGAGTCTACCGACAGTGGCGAGCCTGATGGTAAAGAGCATCTGACTTTTCAATAAACTATAGGCGTGAGCGCATCGGCGAGTGATGAATATCTAGTGACCATCAAGGGTCGCTGGAACCAGATTCTTGACCGCCTCCTAGAAATCAATCGGATTGCCTGGCTCGCCTACTTCGATGCCCGCATCACCGGTCTGGAAGAGGGCCAGCTTCTGCTCTCCTTTGCCGATAGTGAGAAGTTCGGGGGAGACCATGACTTTGCACGAGTGCGAAACCCACTACATGCAGAACAGCTCAGTGGTGCGATTTTTGCTGAAACGGGTATTCGAGTTCAACCTGGAGAGAGTCGATGAGGAAGAAGATCTCCGCACTTGTGGTCTTGGCACTACTTCCACTCATCGTCATGACTTCGGCCGAAGGAGTCTCGCCATCCCGGATGGTCAACCTTGGGCCAGGTGAGCGCATTCACGGAATTGATATCAGCAAGTGGCAGCATCCTAATGACGCACCCATCGATTTTAAGAAGATGTACCAAGCCGGCGTGCGCTTTGTCTGGATTAAGGGCGGTGACTCTCAGGATCGAGCAGATGCGCAAGCGCTAAAATTTTTAAAGATAGACCG